>JAUXWS010000038.1 GCA_030685015.1 bacterium | reverse complement strand
AAGCCCTGACAGGGGAGCAGAGTGTGGAAGCACTGACGGCGGGTAGAAATGGTGGACGCTCAGGCATGCTGGTGGCTGGCCAATGACCACCATGCGCGACCTCAACTCCTCGAACCGCCCGGTGCGGACCCGCATGCCGGGTGGTGGAGGGGATGCCGGGGATTCCCCGGCACCCCTATGCCGATTCTGTCCGGGCTGTCAGGAAAGGCAGGGCGATGGCGAGTCAACATCCCTGGCGTGGAGTACCCACGCTGAATTTCGAACATGATCGCTTGTGTCGAGATCAACGGCTTGTGAAGCGAACTCCACCATCAGGGTAGCGATGGATCACTCAGATTGGGACCGGGTTGGCGGGAAGGGCGGGAGTTGCTAGCTTCACGACCGATTCGACTCAACCAACAGGACCCACATCCAAAGGCCTTGGCATGGCCCACTTATCGTCTGGGGTGTTGTTTCTCAATAGTCGCCTTCGAACGTTCGCAATTCTGATCATGTTGCCACTGGCAGCGGTGGCACAGTGCCAGTCCGTCCTGCCCCCCACCAGTGAATGGGTCTTTGGCACCACGGACGAGGCGCGCGGCTACCTGCGTGCGGAGCGCTTCCAGGCGGAGGGGCCGGTGTACTCCATCCAGTTGGGCCTGCTGCAGATGGCGCACGACCCCGACCTCTGGCAGCCCTGCCTGGAGTTCCCGCAGCAGGTCCACGTCCAGATTTTCGCCGACAATGAGGGCTGGCCGGGAGCGCTTCTGCTGGACGAGTATCAGAACCTCCCGGTCCTGCAGCCCGGCCCAACCTACGGCGACGTGGCGCCCCTGGCCCTTCTCACCATTGAGCTGGACCCCGCCCTGGGCCTGCGGGCCGGGTGGCTGGCCGTGGCGGGGCGCGGCGACCCGGATTGCCTGCTGTTGTGGGGCAGCGCCTCAGGCGGCGACGGCATCTCCTGCCTGGACCGCGGCGAGGGTTGGGAGCTGGTGGACTATGACCTGAATTTCTGCCTCGGTTGGCAGCCCCTCGCTCCCCCCCTGCTCTCCCTCGTGATGACAGCCAGCGGCGCCATGCTCAGCTGGACGGAGGTGGTGGGCGCAACGGGCTACCAAGTGTGGCGCAGCCTGGATGGATGGAGCTACCAGGCTCTGGGCGCGCCACAGACATCCACCTTTCTGCTTGACAGCGACGCCAACCAGCTGGAGAAGGCCAACTACCGGGTTCGTGCCATTCTTCCTTGATCGACCATTGGTCGTACGGGATGGGGGAGCGCCTGGCACCGGCCTGGCACCAAGACCCGGCGGACGGTCCTCCTCGTGCTATATTGCCGGCAAGAAGGAGCGCGCCTGACCGTGGACCACCATCACGGCACACGGCCCACCGCCCGGGCCACCACCATCGTCTGTCTGCGGCACCGCGGCTGCACGGCCATGGCCGGGGACGGCCAGGTCAGCTTTGGCGACATGGTGCTCAAGAATGGCGCGGTCAAAATCCGCTCCCTGCGCTCGGGCCACGTCCTGGCTGGCTTCGCCGGGGCGGCGGCCGACGCCTTCGCTCTCTTCGACCGCTTCGACCAAGTGCTGGAGGCGCGGGACGGGGATCTGACCACGGCCGTCGTGGAGATGGCCAAGGAGTGGCGCCTGGACAAGGCCATGCAGCGGCTCGACGCCATCCTGCTGGTGGCGGACGCCCAGCACATCTACATGGTCTCGGGAACGGGGGACATCATCGAGCCCGATGAACCCCTCCTCGCCATCGGATCGGGCGGGCCTTACGCCCTGGCCGCCGCCAAGGCCCTCCTGGCCCACGCCAAGCTGGACGCCGCCTCCGTGGCGCGGGAGGCCCTCCACATCGCCGCCGACATCTGCGTCTACACCAACCATTCGATCCAGGTGGAAGTCCTTGGCAAACGCACCGAGCCGACCCGTCGCAAGGGTCGCTGATTCCCGCGAGGATGCGGCCCTGCCACTGAGCGAAGGGGGCGGGGCCGCGCTCAGCCCCCGCCAGATCGTGGCCGAATTGGACCGCCATATCATCGGTCAGGACAAGGCCAAGCGGGCCGTGGCCGTCGCCCTGCGCAACCGCTGGCGGCGCCGCCAGACTCCCCTGCCGCTCCGCGACGAGATCATGCCCTTCAACATCATTCTCATCGGACCAACGGGCGTGGGCAAGACGGAGATCGCCCGACGCCTCGCCTCCCTCGCCCAGGCTCCCTTCATCAAGGTGGAGGCCAGCCGTTTCACGGAAGTGGGCTACGTGGGTCGCGACGTGGAATCCATGATCCGCGACCTGGCCGACCTCGCCGTGCAGCGCGAGCGGGCGCGTGAGCTGGAACGCCTGCAGGCGGAGGTGGCTCCCGTGGTCCATGAGCGGCTGCTGGACCTGTTGCTGCCCGAAACACTGCGGCGCGAGGCGCTGGCGTCTTCTCCCGGGGACGGCCAGGCGGCCCTCGAGCAGGAGCGCCACCGGCGCTTGTCGAACCTGGAGCGCGCGCTGGATGCCGGGGAGCTGGAGGAGGAGCCGGTCACGCTGGAGGTGGAGGAGGGCGGCACCCTGCCCATGATGCAGGTCTTCTCCTCGAGCGGGATGGAGGAAATCGCCACCAACCTGCAGGACCTGATCGGCGGCCTGGTGCAGCGTCCCCTGCGCGAGAAGCAGCTGCCCCTGCGGCAGGCGCGCACCGTCCTGGGCGAGGAGGAGGCCGCCGCGCGTCTGGACATGGACCAACTGGTGCGTCGCGCCCTGCACCGCTGCGAGCAGGACGGCATCGTCTTCATCGACGAGATCGACAAGATCTGCGCGCCCATGGAGGGCAGCGGCCCGGATGTCAGCCGCCAGGGTGTGCAGAAGGACATCCTGCCCGTCATCGAGGGCACCACCGTCCACACCAAGTACGGCCTCCTGCGCACGGACCACATGCTCTTCATCGCCTCGGGCGCTTTCCATGTGACCCGCCCGGCCGACCTCATCCCGGAACTGCAGGGACGCTTCCCGGTGCGCGTGGAGTTGGAATCCCTCGACCGGCGCGCCCTGGAGCGGATCCTCACCGAGCCGGAGAACTCCCTGCTTCGGCAATACCGGGCGCTCTTCGCCGCCGAGGGCGTTGAACTGGAGCTGGATCCCTCCGCCGTGCGCGAAGTGGCGGCCCTGGCCCAGGAGGCCAACCGGCGCGCCGAGAACATCGGCGCCCGCCGTCTCCATGGCCTGATGCACCTGCTCCTGGAGAAGGAGCTCTTCGAACTGCCCGGACGGTCGCGGCGCAAGCTGCGGGTGGATGCGGCCAGGGTGCGCGAGCGCCTCAAGGACGTGGTGGAGGATGTGGACCTGTCGCGCTATGTGCTTTGACAGAAGCCCCCAGCGCGCCTCGCCTCGCCCGCCCGCGTCAATCCCAAGGTCTCAACGGCGACCCCGTGCCTCAAAGGGGGGGACGGAATCGATCGGTACACCCATGCACAGAGGGGAGGATAGATGAAGCGCGATTGCCTGCAACTGATCGACTTCAGCGCGGAAGAACTGAAGGGCATGCTGGTCCTGGCGGCGGAGATGAAGGCCGAAGTGCGGCTCGGACACTTCCGCAAGCCATTCGCCAACAAGTCCTTCGCCTGCATCTTCCACAAGCCTTCCCTGCGCACGCGGATCAGTTTCGAAGTGGGGCTGGCCCAACTGGGCGGCAGCACCCTCTACATCACGGAGAAGGAGATCGAGCTGGGCAAACGCGAGAGCATCCACGACGTGGCCAAGGTGATGAGCCGCTACGTGGACGCCATCCTCATCCGCACCTTCAGCCACGCCGCGGTGGAGGAGCTGGCCCTCCACGCCACCGTGCCCGTGGTCAACATGCTGACCGACTTGACCCATCCCTGCCAGGTGCTGGCCGACATCTTCACCATTTATGAGCACAAGGGCCGGGTGGAGGATCTGGTGGTGACCTACCTGGGCGACGGCAACAACATGACCAACAGCTGGCTGAACCTGGCCCGGCGCCTGCCCATGGAGCTGCGCATCGCCACCAGCCCGGATTGCCTGCCCGACCCCGCCATCCTGCAGGCGGCGCAGCGGGAAGGCCTGTCACGCATCGTGGTCACCGATGATCCCCGTGCCGCCGCCAAGGGGGCCGACGTGCTCTACACGGACGTGTGGGCCAGCATGGGGCAAAAGGAGCAGGCGGAGGCCAAGGCACAGCTGCTCAAGGCCTATCAGATCAACCAGGATCTGGTCGACCTGGCCCGGCCGGACTGCCTGGTGATGCACTGCCTGCCCGCCGAGCGCGGCAAGGAGATCACCGACGACGTGATGGACGGTCCGCGCAGCGTGGTCTTCGACGAAGCGGAGAATCGCATGCATGCCCAGAAGGCGCTCATGGTCCGCCTGCTGGAGTGGAGCGGACGTTTGGCTTAGCAGCACATATGCAGCAGCCGGTTCTTAATCATTAGACCGGCTGCTGCAGTCAGGTTGGGTCCCTGGCAAGACTACTTTACCTCTGGAGATTGATCCAACAGCCGATTCTCCATGTCCTTTCCATGCTGGGGGTGATAGGGGCCAACAGGGATGGAGGCTAGGATCTGAAGATTGACACGCTTTGCCGCGGGAACATAGTCTGCGGCCATTGTATTGATTGCTGTCAAGATCACATTGGCAAGCAAGCTCTTCTGCCCGGATTCCGTCAAGTCCACGACAATCGTCCCCTTGTATTTCCATAGCTCGACACCGGTATGGGTCGAACGAAGCTGGCAGTCAATGGCAACCGTCATCTTTGATGCCACAACCAGATAGCTCAGATCCCAGCGTTCAATGGTTGTAAACAGCACGGCATCCGCGCCAAAGTGCTCGCGAAAACTCTCCAAGGGTCCGTCCACGAACAACTCCGCGTCGTAGGCCCCTTCCTGCTGTAACAAAGCAGAGCTAAGTTCATAAGGAATGACGTAAAACCCCTTCTGGGCAAGTGGCTCAGTGATGGTTGTGGAGTAGTAGTCCTTGGCTTCGACTGCTGTTGAAGTATTGATGGGAGGTGCTACAAGAATAGTCATTGGTCGGGCATCATACATCAATGGAAACTCACGTCCCTTTGTGGTTTGGCGACCGGCCGTGCAACCGACTCCCATCACGAGAATCAACGCCAGCGCTCCGGCCAATCGCAAATATTGCTTTTTACTCAAGATTTTTACCCTCCTGGCTGTCCTTGATGGAATCAAGCATGCGCTGCATGAAAATTTGAGACTCGGGATAGAGCTGCATTTCAGTGCGAAAGTGCTGTTCTGCCGAGGGCAGATCTTGCTGGAGTGTGTAAAAGTATCCCAACTCGCCATGCATGCCTGGTGGAACGCGTTTCCCGGATCGTTGTGCCAACAAGATTAATCGGTTCAGCTCGTCCATGTGGGCTTGCAAGTTGTCAGCATCGTCGTTCTTGTGATACTTGTAAAGCGTAGTTGAATATCGACCATAGTTATAGATCGAGGTTGGTCCGCAGCTGCTAGACAGCAAGGCGACAACCAAGGCTGAGATCAAGTATTGGCGATTCATGGGATTTGAATCTCCAAAGTCGTGCCATTGCTCAGCAGAACTTCGCGCAGAACAATTGTCTCACCGTTGCGTCGTACTTCAATGACATGTCGGCCGGGACTTGTGGCCAATACATGTTTGGATTTGAACTCAGCAATACTGACGAAGTCTGCGCTATCGATGCTCACAGCCACTCCATCGAGATTTCCGAAGAATCTCACATAGCTTTCGCTCGCTTTGACGCGGATCTCGGAGTGATGACCGCACGAACAGGCAATGGCGAGCAAACAGCCAACAAGCCAAACTGGCATGGCCTTCATTGTAAACCTCCCAACTCCATGACCCGCAATGTGGTTGGATCAGCGTCGTCCATCCAGCCCGCCAATTCTCCATCCACCAATCGACAGAGCGACACTTCATTCTCGGGCGAATCACCATGACAGGATACAACTTCCAAGGTGGCCACTTGCCTTCCTGGCAGTTCCACGACCATGTTGGTCTGCGGATTGTTGATTTTCTTACCCTCCGTCACCACGCTGAAACGCTCCCCAACCCGGATTCCCTGCCGGCTTCCACCGGCAATGATCCAAAGGTCCTCCTCCCTGCCAAGCACGAAACTGGTCCAAGGTCTGTTAAGCAGATTCTCGATGATACGTGAGGCAAGGTTCCCAATTGCGGCCTCCAGGGCCCTGTCATTGAGGCTGCTGTCATATCCGGCACGGCCGCCGACTCCCAACACGGTTCCAGCCTCGGAGGATGCTTCCCCTTCCCCCTCCTCGCTGTAGATAATCCGACCCGTTCGCACATCAACCAATCTGACATGAACCTTGGCATTGGCTGTTTGCTTTTTCGTTCGGCTGAAAACCCCCACTTCACCTTCGTCCTTGCGGCCAAACGCGGTTACAGATCCAACGATCAGGTAGTCAGCCGAGTTCTTCAAAGGCTCAAGTCCACCAAGACGCAACTCATCCTGGATGATCTCCAGATCAGATCGCTCCAGCAGGATGAAGCGCTCTGTTTCAAGCAGTTTCGCGGAAAGGATGTCCAAGGCCTGCTTGCCAACTTTGTCCGGGGCGTTTTGCACGAACACGCTCTGACCATAATTGGTCTCATTGGAGAATCGACCGACAGCGACCTTTCTCTTCAGTCCAGCCTTGGCAGCTTGCGCACTTTGCTCCATGCTGGGACTGATAGATCGTGTCCCCGGCACCCGGACGATCTCTGGTTTCTGGACAGTCGCACAACCTGCCAACAGCAACGCCAGAAGGGGTATGACAAGTGAGATTCTAGTCATAGAGCGCTCTCCAATTCTGATGAATGTTCAGCTGATGCGGGGGGACTCCAAATTGATGAACTCGATCGATAAACAAAAGAAGGCCATGAAAAGGATTGACAGAATAATTACCGCTGATATCTGATATGCATCGCCTATCACTGACTAAAGGTCCTGTGCAGTCGCTTGATGCTGCTGAGGTTCGCTACCAGCCGCCGAAGCGCCGCTCCAGCGGATTGCCCCGGGGCGCCATGTTGCCCTTGAGCAGGTTGATGCCCTCGCGATCAAAGGCCAGGTAGCTGTACTTGCCGTAGTGTGGCACCTTGCGGGCCAGGGCAGGCAGCGCCTCGGGACCGGGCACCCAGAAGAGGAGGGCGCCCTTGCGGTCGTTGCGCAGGCTCTTGAGGGACAGCACCAGGCTGCTCTCCGTCCGCTGTCCTCTCTCCCCGGCCAGGCCCCACTCCGCGTCCGACAGGCGCAGGTCGCTGGCCTCCAGCCCCTCCGGCACGGCCGCCAGGTTCACGCCGATCACGCTGCGTTTGGCCAGGATCGCCGGATCGTAGTCCTCCAGCGCCATCCACTCCGGTCCGCTCAGATCGCGCAGGGCGGAGGCGAAGGTTTGCAGCGCCTCGCGGCGGATCGCATCCAGCAGCCAGGAGCGCGGCGCCAGGAAGAGCGGATCCTCCTCGCCCATGACCAGCCCCACCGTCGCTTCCACTTCCCTCCCGTCCAGCAGGCGGAAGAGGTCGAAAGCGGGGTCGAGCGCCACCCGCCGCGGCTCGGGGCAGGCCAGGTCGATGTCCAGGGTGTCGGCCTCCATCAGAAGCCGTTCGCGCATCACCGTGCCGTCGTGGCACTCCACCAGCAGGGGGATGTCCAGCTCGTAGGCGGCGCCACCCTGCACCTGCCGCACCCGGCCCCGCAGATGGCCGTTCTCCCAGTCCAGATCCTCCAGCCGCAGCGAGGGGGCGCCGGCCCGATCCAGCCATTGGGCCTTGAAGCGCGCCAAGTCCAGCTGTCCCTCCTGCTCGCAGAGGGCGATGAAGTCGTCCCACGTGGCCTCGCGCCCCGTGAAGCCCAGATGGAAGCTGCGCTGGATCCTGTCCAGCTCGTCCTCCCCCACCAGCTGCGCCAGCATGTGGAACACCATCATCGACTTGCCATAGCCGATGGCCCGTGTCGCGCCGTCATGGCGGTTGCGGAAATCCCGCAGGGGGAGGTCGCGCCGGCCGTCCACGTAGTTGCGGTAATCCTTGAGCAGGCCCTTGCGGTAGTCGCGCGCCGCCTCCGGGCTCTCCTGCAGTTTGTAGCGGTAGTCGGCGCCGTAGACGGTGAGCCCCTCGCACCAGTTGCCGCGGGAGGCGTCCACGTAGACGCCGTTGCCCCAGTAGTTGTGGAGCAGCTCGTGCCCCAGGCTGGTGTAGGGGATGTAGGGCATGCGGATGACCTGGGATCCCAGCAGGGTCCAGGAGGGCATGCCGTAGCCGCTGGGGAAGAAGCTCTCCACCACGGCGAACTTGGCGTAGGGATAGGGTCCCAGCCAATCCCGGTACATGCGCAGGTAGTGGGCGCTCATGCGATGGAGCGTGGCCCGCACCTCCTCGTCGTCCACCGGTCCGGACATGCCGATGTAGGGCTGGGCCGGATCACGACGGAAGAACCAAGTGGACAGCTCGACCCCGTCCACCATCTCCTGGCGCACGTCGTAGGGTCCCGCGGCGATGGAGAGCGGTCCCCCCGGGAGGGGCTCGTCCCAGCTCATGAGGCGCCGCCCCGCCTCCGTCCGATCCTGGACGAGCCGGCCGTCGGTCACCAGGGACCAGTCGGCGGGCAGGTCGGCGTGCAGGCGATGGGGCACCAGCTCGCCCTGTCCCACCACGGCCAGGATGGCCGCCTCGGGGGAGAACCAAGCCCCCTCCCCGCCCACCGTCGCCATCAGCTCGCCCCCCACCGTCTCGTGCCCGAAACGCACCTGGGCAGGGTCCTGCCAGAGTCGGCCGCGGGCATGGATCACCGCCACGCTGGCCGCCGGCAGACGGCAGGTGACCAGGTAGGTGGTGCGCGCCCCCGGGCCGCCCGTCTCGGCCGGCACCATCATCAGGCGCTTGAGCGGAACCTGGCGGCCGCCCACTTCCAGGCGGGTCAGTTCGAGGCCCGCGTTCAGCTCGAAGCGGGTGAAGGTGCCCTCGTAGCGGATCGTGTCCCGCAACTGCACGTCGTGGAGAGGCGGGTCCAGCCGGAGGAAAGAGGCGTGGTGCCGGGGGATGAAGGGCTCGGGACCGCCCGTCACCGGCATCTTGCACAGGAAGCGGCCGCCACAGGAGGCGGTCAGGAGGCCCAGGGCCAGCAGCGGCAGAACGCGGGAGGGCTGAAAAGGATTGGTGGCGGACATGGCTGCTCCTATTGCACCACGATGGTGATCCAGCGGGCCGGGGCAAGATAGGACCGCGAGACGCGGGCCAGATCCTCGGGCCTGACGGCGCGCAGCGACTCCTCCTCGCCCATCGCCTCCTCGGGCCGGCCGCCCAGCTCGGCCATGGCCAGGCGCCAGGCCTGGTTGATGCTGGCCAGGGAGCGCATCAACTCCCGCCCCAGGAGGCCGCCGCGCACCTTGTCCAGCTCATCCTGGCCCACCGGCGGATGATCGGCCGCCAGGTGGCGGCGCAGCCCGGCCAGGGCTTCGGCCATGTTCTCGGGCCGCGTGCCCATGTAGGCCTCCAGGGTGGCGCGCTCGCCGTTGATGGCGGCGCCACAGCCGATGGAGTAGGCCAGGCCCCGCTCTTCACGCAGGTCGAAGGCCATGCGGTCGCTCAGCACGGCCAGCAGGAGTCGCAGGGCGGGACCGTCCGCCGGGTCGATGGCCAGACGGCTGCCCAGACGGAGGGCGCCCATCTCGCCGCCCAGTGTCTCGCTCAACTCCAGGTCCTCCGACGTGACCGGGGCGAGCAGACGGGGTGGCCACAAGGGCCGGTCCATCGTGTGCTCCCTCATCCAGGGGCTGCGCCGCGCCAGCCGGGCCAGATCCTCGGTCGGGGGGGAGACAGGGAAGGGGGCGAGCAGGCCGCGCAGGCAATCGGCCATCTCGGCGGCGGGCGCCGGCCCCAGGGCCGCCACGATCAGGTTCTCGGGGCGGAAGGCCACGGCGTGCAGGTGGCGCAGGTCATCCCACTCCAGCCGCGCCATGCTCCCGGGCCGCCCCTCGGGCGGCAGGGCGGCGGGCAGGCCGCCCAGGGTCAGGCTGTCCAGCAGCTGGCGGCTGCGCGCCCGCGCGCTGCCGTCCCTCCTTCCCAGCAGTTCCAGCTGGCGCTCCTTCAGCCGTGCCAGCGCCGTCCCGGGCAGGTCGGGCCGCAGCAGCAGGTCCACGGCCAGGGAGCAGGCGGCCTGCCAGTGCTCGCCCAGCGCCTCCAGCCGCAGGAAACTGTGGCTGGAACTGGTGTAGTGGTCGTCGTAGGGGATGGCCGGGTTGTCCGCCACCGTCAGCTTGCCGCCCACGCGACGCAGGCGCTCGGCCAACTGGGCGGCGCCCTGGCCCGCCGCGCCCTCCTGCATCAGCTGGTGGATGAGGGTGAGGCCGCCGGCGGCGCTGTCGCCCTCCCACACGGCGCGGCCGCGCACCAGGATCTGCAGGGCGAAGACCTCGGAGGGCCGACCACCCTCCACGATGAGGGCGGGGCGACCTGCTCCGCCCGGCTCGCGCACACGATCCGCCTCCCGGGGGGCACGGCTCGTCGCCGGCGTGCTGTCCGGCTCCAGGAGCAGGGCCATGGGCGGGGTGGCGGCCAGCCAGCGGGCGGCGCAGGCGCGCAGGTCCCCCGGGCCGAGGGCGGCCAGGCGGGCGCCCCGCGTCAGGACCGGCTCGAAGCCCTGCTGGGCGAAGGCGGCCGCCTCCATCAGTCCGAAGTAGTGGGGCTTCTCCATCAACTGGGCCAGGCTGCTGCGCTCCTCGAGGACGCGCTGGGCGATGAGGCGCTCCGGGAAGGCGTGATCCTGCAGGCGGGCCATGGCGCGGGCAAGCCCCTCGACGGCTTCCCCGGCCTCCAGCCCGGGGGGCAGATCGGCCTCCAGCTCGAAGCGCCCGCCGCCCGCCTCGTCCAGGTGGCAGAGCCGCAGCCCGCTCATGGGCGGCAGGCCCTCGGCGAAGAGCAGGGCGGGCAGCACGCCGTCGCGCGGATCCCCCGCCGCCCAGGCGAGCAGGCCAGCGGCCAGGTGGCCGGCCTCGGTCTGGTCGGGGGCCGGCCAGGCCAGGCGCAGGCGGCGGCCCGGCACGGCGGCCCGGCGGCTGCGGATCTCCCCCGGCCGCCACTGGATGGGCGTCACGCGCCACGCGGGCGAGTCGCCGGGGACGGCTCCGCCGTACCAGCGCTCCACCTCGGCCAGCACGGTGGAGGGATCGAAGCCCCCCACCACCGAGAGCAGCATGTTGTTGGGCACGTACCAGGTCCGATAATAGTCGAGGACCTGGTCGCGCTCCATGTGGCGGATGGTGGCGGGAGTGCCCAGCACGGGCAGCGCGAAGGAGCTGCCCGCGTAGAGGAAATCCTCCCACAGTGTCTCGAGGGCCTGGGCCGGATCGTCCCCCGCCTGGGCCAGCTCCTCAAGCACGATGCCGCGTTCCTTCCCGAATTTCTCCGGGGGCAGGATGCTGTGGAAGAGCATCTGGCTCTGCAGTTCCATCCCGCCGGCCAGGTCGGCGGTCGGGAGCAGAAGCATGAAGTTGGTGTAGTGCCGGCCCGTGTTGGCGTTGTTGTAGGCGCCCAGCCGGTCCTGCCGCTCGTAGAGGGCGGCCTGGTCCCACTGCTCGGTGCCATTGAAGAGCAGGTGCTCCAGCATGTGGGTCATGCCGCTGGTGCGGAAGCTCTCGCGGGCGCTGCCCGCCTTCACCTGGACGTTGAGGCCCGTCATCGGGGCGTCGGGGAGGTGCAGCAGCAGCACGTCGAGGCCGTTGTCCAGCCTCGCCAGGCTGGCATTGGCGGGCAGGGCGGGGAGGGGGGGGCGCGCCGGCGCCACCGCCGCCCAGGCCAGCCAGCTACCGACCACGACAAGGAGGGGAAGGGAGCGATCCATCAAAGCCAACCTCACGAGATGGGATGTCAGGGACGCGGCCGGGCTCGGATCTCCAGACGCCCGCCGCTGTCCAAGTCCAGCAGGGTTTCCAGCCGGGTCAGGCCCGCCGCGCCACCCTCATGGTGCCAGGTGCGGAAGCCGGCCTGGGCCGCCGCCACCAGGTTCTCGGCGCGGTCATCCACGAAGAGGATCTCCTCCGGGCGGGGCCGCGGCAGCTCGGGATCCCCGGCGGCCAGCACGTTGCGGAAAATGGCCGGGTCGGGCTTGAGGGCGGCCAGCTCGAAGGAGAGCCCCAGTGGATCGAACTCCCGGAAGGGCAGCTGGCGGGCCGCCGCCTCCCAGTGCCAGGGATCCGTGTTGGAGAGCAGGCCCACCCGCAGGCCACCCGCTGCCGCCCGTCGCGCCAGGTCCGCCACGGCGGGATCGGCCTCGCCGATGAGCGCGTTCCAGGCCTGGCGCAGGCGATCCGCCGGCCAGCCCGGCAGCCCCAGATCCCTCCGCAACAGCCGGGGAAAGTCCTCCGGCGGGATCCTGCCCAGGTTCCAGTCGCGGTTGCGCGGCCCCGCCAGGAAGCGCTCCAGCTTGCGGCGGGGCACGCCCAACTGGGTCCAGGCGGCCTGGAAGGCCTCCTCGTCCAGCTGGACCAGCACGCCGCCCAGATCCAGCATGAGAACGGCGGGTCCCGTCGGGGGGCCCGCCGTCCCGTCTTGTCGGGGCATGGCCATGGGCAAAGGTAGAAAACCCGCCGCCGGCCCTCAGGCGGTCTGGGTGGCCTGCGTCTCGCGGCGGCGCCCGGCCGTCACGCACCAGAGCACGAAGGCGATCTCCGCCGCCACGTAGACCATCAGCTTGACGGGGAAGGGCTCGGGATTGCCCGTCGCATAGCTGTGGAGGCCGCTCAGGTAGTAGTTCACGCCGAAGTAGGTCATGAGCACCACCGCCAGGCCGGCGATGTTGAGGACGGCCGTGTTGCGCTTGGTGATCCAGCCGTTCATGCGGCCGTGGATGAGCGCCACGTAGAAGAGGAGGGTGATGAGGCTCCAGGTCTCCTTGGGATCCCAGCCCCAGTAGCGGCCCCAGCTCTCATTGGCCCAGACGGCGCCCAGGATGATGCCGGCCGTGAGGGTGATCACGCCGATGCCCAGCACGCGGTAGGAGAGCTTGTCGATCTTGCCCAGGCCGGCCGTGTCGCGGGGCTGCTTGCGGTAGCGCCACAGGTAGGCGTGGCCCAGGCCGGCCGCCACGGCGAAGGCGCCGTAGCTGAAGGTGATGACCGTGACGTGGATGTTCAGCCAGTAGCTGCGCAACACGGGAACCAGGGGGTTGATGCTGATGTCGATGGTGGAATCAAGGGCGTAGCCCATGGCGATGGTGCCCAGCACGCCCGCCGTCACCAACAGGTAGTTCTCGCGCTTCGAGATGAAATAGAAGATGGCCGCCAGCAAAATGGTGGACCAGATGATGAAGACCATGGACTCGAAGAGGTTGGAGATGGGCGCCCGTCCGGTGATGACGGTGATGTAGGTGAGGCCGACCGTGTGGAAAGCGAGGGCGGCCAGCAAAAGGCCGGTGTTCACCCAGCCCAGCCCCTTCTTGATCATCTCCGACAGGCTGAAGGGGGCCAGCGCGGCCGCCAGCAGGCTGGTCAGGGCCAGGACGAGGTAAAGCAGCCAGGCCTTGTGGAAGGGTTGCATGCGGTTGTAGCCCACCTCGCGGTCGAGGGTGGCGGCGGTGGGGTAGTCCGGCCCCGCCGTGCGTCGCACGATGGTCTGCAGGGCGCTGAGGCCCTCGCTGTAGGCGTGGGCGTCCTGGGCGGCCCAGCCCGCCAGCAGCTGCTGCCACGCCTGGGCGGGCTCCAGGCCGGCCTCCAGCGGGCTGGCCCAGGGCGCCGTGGCGTCCTGGGGATGGGGGATGAGCCGGAAGCCGGCGCCGGAGAGCAGCTCGTCAAGCAAGACCAGGCGCCCGTAGAGGCTCTGCGTCTCCGTGGAGAGCTTGGTGGCGGCGGAGGCGTCGGCGTTGAGGCGGCGTGCCTCGTCGAAGAGGGCGCCCAGGGCGGGGGCGGACACCACCTGGTCGAAGGTGAAGTGCTTCTCCCCCTTGGGGAAGCCCAGCCTCTCCTTCAGCTCGAAGTAGTCGATGCGCACCAGCTTCTGGCCGCGCCAGTACTCCGGCCGTGCGGCGATGTCGAGGATGAGGTCGGTGGCCTCCCAGCGGCGGCCGTTCTCCCCCTTGTAGTGGGACTTGCCGTGGATGCTGCGGACGCTCTCCCAGGCGTAGGAGTCCATCGGCTTGTGGCGGCCGCGCTCCAGCACGGCCATGCGGGCAAAGGAATCACTGGAGAGGGTGGCGGCCTGGAGGACCGGGACCAGGGCGGGCAGCAGGAGAGCCAGCGCCAGGACCAGGACCGGCAGCGGCCTGGGAAGGGAGACTCGGATCATGGGATCCCTTTCTGTGGATGCCTGTCTCGGCGGTGGCCCAAACTAGGGGCTGGCCCCACCGGGCTTGTCAGGCAATTGTCACGGGGAGTGGGCTCCTGGGCAGCGCCGCCAGCGCGGGACCTGTGCCCGGGCGGGGCTCCAGGCTCCCTGGCCGGACATGAGGAGGGTGATGGGGGGAGGGGTGCTACCTTGTCCACCGCCGGGAGCATCCGGTCAAGGAGGAGCGATGAGGGAGACGAGGCCGGTCCAGGGCGACGAGACCGACCGCCTGCGGGCCGTGCTGGAGCACAGCGAGCGCTTGTCGCAGCTGGGCAAGATGGCGGCGGGGATCGCCCACGAGGTGGGCAACCCGCTGGCCGCCATCTCCAGCATCGTGCAGACCCTCCTCGCCCAGACCATCGACGAGGCGGCCCGCGAGCGACTGCAACTGGTCAAGGAGCAAGTGGGGCGGATCACGGCCATCATCCGCCAGCTGGTGGAGTACTCCCGGCCCTCCACCGAGAACCGCCGCCTGACCGACCTGAACGAACTGGTCCGCGACGCCGCCCGCCTCATGCGCTTCGAGCCCCGGGCGCGGGGCGTGGACCTCACCATGGAGCTGGACGACCGCCTGCCCCCCGCCGCGGTGGTGCCCCACCTGCTGCAGCAGGTCTTTCTCAACCTGTTCCAGAATGCCATCGACGCCACCGAGGGGCGGCCCTGGCGGGCGGTGCGCGTGCATAGCCGCCGTGTCGGGGACCACGCCGAGTTCAGCGTGGAGGACAACGGCCGCGGCATTCCCGCCGCCGACCTGGAGCGCATTTTCGATCCCTTCTTCACGACCAAGGAGCCGGGACGGGGCACGGGCCTGGGGCTGTGGATCTGCCGCGGCATCGTCGAGACCCTGCCCGGCGAACTGACGGTGGACAGCGTGGAGGGCCAGGGCAGCGTCTTCACCCTTCGCACAAGGATCTCCCATGCACCTGAACATCCTGGTCGTTGACGACGAGCCCATCCTGCGCGAGGATCTGCGCGCCTTCCTGGCGCAGCGGGGACACCGCGTGCGGGCCGCCGCCGACGGCCGCCGCGCCCTCGCCCTGCTGGACGAGGAGGAGGCGGACCTCGTCATCACCGACCTGCGCATGCCGGGGCTGGACGGCCTCGAGCTGCTCGAGCGCGTCCAGACCGACCACCCGGGCACCCTCGTCATCGTCCTCACCGCCTATGCCAGCGTCGAGAATGCGATCGAGGCCCTGCGCCGGGGCGCGGCCGACTACCTGCTCAAGCCATTGGAATACGAAGAGCTGGAGCTGCGCGTGCGCCGCCTGGCCGAACTGCGGGAGATCCAGCGCGAGAACCAGCTGCTCAAGCGCCAGCTGCACCTCAAGGAGCCGGACCGCCACATCGTGGCGCGCAGCGAGGTGATGCAGGAGGTGCTGCGCACCCTGGACACGGTGGCGGCCAGCGAGGGCACCGTCCTCATCCTGGGTCCCAGCGGAACGGGCAAGGAGCTGGTGGCGCGGGCCATCCACGCCCGCAGTCCCCGCCGCGAGGGCCGCTTCGTGGCGATCAACCTGGCCGCCGTCCCCGAGACCCTGCTCGAGAGCGAGCTCTTCGGACACCGCAAGGGCTCCTTCACAGGGGCGATCCGCAACAAGGAGGGCCTCATGAACGCCGCCCAGGGCGGCACTCTTTTTCTCGACGAGATCAGCGAGGTGCCCCTCCACCTGCAGGTGAAGCTGCTGCGCGCCATCGAGGAGCGCGAGGTGCAGCCGGTGGGGGCGATCGACCCCCAGCCCCTCGACCTGCGCCTCATCGCCGCCACCAACCGCAACCTGGAGGAGATGGTGGAGCGGGGCCAGTTCCGGCAGGACCTCTACTACCGCCTCAACGTGGTGGAGATCCGCCTGCCCGCCCTCTCCGAGCGGGAGGAGGACATCCCGCCCCTCGTCGAGCACTTCATCCGCAAGCACAGCCGCGACATGAAAAAGCCGGTGCGCGCCGCCTCCCCCGAGGTGCTCCGCCTCTTCCGGCGCCATCGCTGGCGCGGCAACGTGCGCGAGCTGGAGAACGCCGTGGAGCGGGCCATGATCTTCTGCGACGGCGACACCCTGCTCCCCGAGCACTTGAGCAGCCAGCTGGTGACGCGCAGCGAGGACGAGGGCCTGCCCGACGCCCTGAAGGAGGCGGTCCACCAGTTCGAGCGCCGCCACATCCTGCGCCAGATCGAGCTGGCGGGCGGGGACAAACCCCTGGCGGCCCAGCGGCTGGAGATCTCGCTCTCCAGCCTCTACCGGAAGCTGGAGGAGTGACCATCGCGATTGGGACCGAAATCGAATTCGATATCGATATCGAAACACAGCTCGACCATGGTCATGGGTCGATCCCGATAGCGATCCCGATAGCGATACCGATTGACTGCCACATGTTGGGAGAGATTGCATGGGCATCATCGCTCCCGCCCGCTTTCCGGAGGATCTGGAGACGGTCCGCGGGCTCTTCATCGAGTACGCCCATCATCTGGGCGAGGATCTCTGCTTCCAGGGCTTCCAGCAGGAACTGGAGACCTTGCCCGGCGCCTACGGGCCGCCCCGCGGTCTGCTGCTGCTGGGTGAAGTGGAGGGCGCCGTGGCGGGCTGCATCGCCCTCAAGGACCTGGGGGACGGGGTCTGCGAGATGAAGCGGCTCTACGTGCGGCCCATCGCCCGCGGCTGCGGCCTGGGCCGCCGCCTCTGCCTGGACTTGCTGGCGGAGGCGCGGCGCCTGGGCTACCGGGCCATGCGCCTGGACACCCTGGAGCGGCTGGAGGCGGCCCTTGCCCTCTACCGGGAACTGGGCTTCCGGCTCATTCCCGCCTACTACCAGAACCCCCTGCCCGGGGTCGTCTACCTGCAACTGGACTTTTAACCCCTGTCGCATGGTTGCCCGGCTTTCATGAACTTGGGTCCGGTCAGGCCCACCGGTCCACAGTCCGGTCGGCGCTTGCCGCAGCGTCACGCACGGTCCGCCCCGCGACCGCGCAACTGAGGAGAGCACGATGAGAATGGCGACCTGGCTGGTTCTGGCTCTGCTCCTGGCGGCGGCGGGACGTCCGCTGTCCGCCGAGATGTGTGAGAGCATCGGCGAGTACGAATACACTTACGGCGACAACGAGAGCATCATGCAGGCCAAGCAGCGCTGCGAGAACATGGCCCTGCGGGCGGCCATCGAGCAGTGCGCCCTCTTCGTCGCTTCCACCACCGCCATCGAGAACTACGAGCTGCGCGAGGATCTGGTCAACACCCTGGCCGCCGCCGTCGTCAAGCAGAAAAAAGTGCTGGAGCACCGCGTGGACGGCCGTACCATCTACTACAAGGTGTCGGTCAAGCTGGACGATGAGCAGATGACGCGGGCCATTGAATCGGAGCAGCGCCGGCTGCAGCTGGACAGGCCGGACGGTCAGGCCCAGCCCGTGCGGCAGGCTGTACCGGCCCCCGTCCAGGCCATCGAATCGTCGCCGGCTGCCCAGCCCTCGGCGGAGACGCCCCGCCAGGACCAGATCCAGGTCCGGCCCCAGGTGCGGACCACCCTCCCGACCGCGAGGCCCCGCAGCTACCTGGCCCTCCAGCTGGGGAGCAAGTCGCTCAAGAAGGAGGACTGGGAGCCGCTGGAGAAGCAGACGATGTTCGCCCTGCATCTGGACGTGCCCCTGGGCTCGCCCTCCCTCTCCTTTGCCCTCGACCTGCTGGGCAGCGCCAAGGAGGACGAGTTGTTCGGCTATGATGTCTCAGGCAGCACGGCGGAGTTGTCGGGTGCTTTGCGCTACTACCTGACCAAGTCTGATTCTCCGGTCCGCCCCTATGCGGGGGTGGGCTTTGGCTTTGTCTCGGCTGGCTTCGAAGTGGTGGACGAGGCCAAGTGGCAGGGGTTGGGCGCGGGGCTGGTGCTGGACGCCGGTCTGGTGGTGCCCTTGGGGCCGCTCTTCCTGGGACTCGACTACCGGATGAGTTCGGCCAAGGTGGTGCTCAAGCCGGACGACGACGATCTGGACGATTTCAAGGTGGCCGCCGGCGGATCCATGCTCAGCCTGGCCGCGGGCTTCACCTGGTAGAGCGCCTGCGTCGCTGCGGGATTCAACAACAACGGGGCCCCACGAGGGTGGCGTCCCATCACGTGTCAACGACAAGGAGGCACCATGAAGCGTTCGATCATCGCCTTGAGCGTCCTCTGCCTCACGGCGGGACTGGCCAAGGCGGCCGGCATGAACTACGCCTTCCAGATCGGCCAGAAGGGCCTGGATTCCGACGATTGGGGCGACATTGACTCCCAATTGGCCGTGGGCCTGCACTTCGACATGGGCCTGGGCACCCTGCCCTTCAACCTGGCGGCCGACGTCATCGCCACCAACGGCTCCGACGGCGACCTGGAGGGCGGCACCATGGAGATCGGCCTGGGCTTGCGCAAGTACTTCCCCATGGGCGAGAAAATCCAGCTCTACGCCCAGGGCGGCCTGGCCTTCATCTCCGCCACATCGAAATACGATGGACCCGGCGGCGATTGGGACGAGACCGAGAGCGGCATCGGCTTCGCCCTGAACGGCGGCGCCATGTATCCCCTCGGTGAGATGTTCAAGGTGGGTCTGGACCTGCGCTTCAGCAGCGCCACGGCCGACTTCGGCGGCACCGACGTGGCCACGGGCGGCTTCACCTACAGCCTCGTGCTGGGCATGGGCATGTAGGTCCCCCAGAGTCGATATCGATATCGATATCGAATGTTTGTCAAGCGCCCCGCGCGATCCGTGCGGGGCGCTTCGACTCTGTGCCGCGGTGGCTGGCAAGATGTGAAGCTCGTCGACAACCCATCGCTATCGGTATCGCTATCGCTTTCGAGTGCTCGGCTTCCCATCGGACTTCGATCCCGATCCCGATAGCGATCCCGATCGCGATGACACCAAGCGCCCCGCGCGATCCATCGCTATCGCTATCGCTATCGCTATCGCTATCGAATTCTCGGGTTCCCATCGGACCTCGATCCCGATCCCGATAGCGATCCCGATCCTGCCGCGGTGGCCGGGTAGTTTGGATGCCCGTCAATGACCCATCGCTATCGGAATCACCGTCGATATCGATATCGATATCGATATCGAGTTCCCGGCTTCCCATCGGACCT
>JAUXWS010000037.1 GCA_030685015.1 bacterium | reverse complement strand
CCTTTCTTTCGCCCGTGAAAGAAAGGTGCAAGAGCGCGGCGCTTGCGCCGCAAGATCCAGCGTCGTGACGCGCGACGAGGCCGAAAACAGGGTCTGGATTTGCCAGGTGCAACTGCGCCATAGATGAAACATGACTACGTGAGGTTCAGGCCGAGGCCAACCAGCGGTTGGCCACGGCCTGAACCAATTGCCATGGGGACCGCATCAGGTGATAGGGCCCTCTGTTCGACGGCGGCCGTGAGGCCGCCTAGTTGGGGCCCTGCATGTCTTGGAGGGCGCTTCCTTGGCGCAACCTTTCTTCTCGCCAGAAGAAAGGTGGGAAGAGGGCGCGGCGCTTGCGCCGCAAGATCCGACGCGGCGGGTGACGAGGCCGAAAACAGTGACCCTGGGGCAAACCCCCATCCCGGCCTTCCCCCTGGCAGGGGGAAGGTGGTCTCCGCGGTTCAGGCCGCCAGGCAGGGCAGGGGGACCGGGCGCATTTTGCCACTTTCGCGGCACCAAAGCGCGAGGTTCCATGGCCAGCTCCTTCACTCCCGGCTTGCGCGTGGCGCGTGGCACGGTGGTCACCAAGGAACGGCGGCTCCCCCTGTTGGGGGATGTCGTCGTCAAGGAGGGCGACCATGTGCGACACAGCGACGTGGTGGCCCGCACCCTGCTGCCCGGCGACATCTATCCCGTCCAGGTGGCCCACGTCCTGGGCGTGGAGCCGGGCGAACTCAAGGACGCCATGCTCAAGCGGGAGAAGGATCCGGTGGCCAAGGGCGAAGTCATCGCTCTTTCCCGCTCCTTCTTCGGCCTCTTCAAATCCACATGCGAGAGTCCCATCGACGGGACGGTGGAGTCCATCTCCCTGCGCACGGGTCAGGTCATCCTTCAGCGTCCGCCCGTCCCGGTGGAAGTGAACGCCTTCATGGATGGCAAGGTGGTGGAAGTCCACGAGCGGGAGGGGGTGACCGTCCGCACGAAGGGGGCCTACATCCAGGGCATCTTCGGCGTGGGCGGCGAAGCCTGGGGCGAGTTGCAGCCGGCTGTCGCCGGACCCGCGGAGAAGTTGACGGCGGCCCACATCAAGCCGGAGCAGCGCGGCAAACTGGTGGTGGGGGGCAGCATGGTCACGCTCGAGGCGCTGTTCAAGGCGCGGGAGATGGGGGTCTCGGGCATCATCGCGGGCGGTTTCGACAAGGGCGACCTGAAGGAATTGCTCGGCTACGAGCTGGGCGTGGCCATCACGGGGAACGAGGAGATCGGCATCACCCTCATCCTGACCGAGGGCTTTGGCGAGATCCCCATGACCCGCCGCACCTGGGAGTTGCTCTCCAGTCTGGCCGGCCGCCATGCATCAGTCAATGGCGCCACCCAGATCCGCGCCGGCGTCATCCGGCCGGAGATCGTGGTGCCGCTGGCCGACCAGACTCTCGTCGCCGAGTCTCTCCACACCGGCGCCATGGAGATCGGAAGCGAGGTACGCATCATCCGCCAGCCTTGGTTTGGACAGAAGGGCCGGGTGACGGCCCTGCCCCCCGAGCCGACCATGGTGGAGAGCGGCGCCCGTGTCCGCGTCCTCGAAGTGGAGACGGAGGCCGGCCAGCGCGTCACGCTGCCCCGGGCCAACATTGAATTGATCGAGAGCTAAGGCGAGGTATCCATGATGAAGCGCTTCGCATGCGCCCTGGCGGCGCTGGCCCTGACCGTCTGTTCAGTCGGCGCCCAGAACATGAAGGATTTGCCGGTCAACCGGCTCATCGACAATCCCACGGCCGGCATCCTGCAGAAGGGCCACTTCGACTTCGACATGTCCCTCTACGCCGACGGCGGCGTGCTCATCGCATTCGGCGTGGGCCTGCTCGACCGCCTCAACATGGGCGCCTCCTACGGCGGCACGCAGATCATCTCCGACCAGTCGCCGGATTGGAATGGTCGCCCTGAGCTTTCGCTCAAGTATCGGCTGATCGATGAGACCGTCACCTGGCCCGCCCTCGTCCTGGGCTACTCGGGCCAGGGTCATGGCCGTTGGCTGGACAAGGATCTGGACGGCGACGGGGAGAAGGAGAACCGCTACGAGATCAAGGCCAAGGGCTTCTACGCCGCGGCGGGCAAGAACTACCTGGTGGGCAACATGGGCCTGCTGGGCCTTCATCTGGGCGCCAATGTCAACCCCATGGAGAACGACGACGACACCGGCCTCAACGTATGGGTGGGCATGGACAAGGCGATCAACGACGAGATCTCCCTCGTCGCCGAGTACGACTTCGCCTGGGACGACCGCTCCCACCTGTCCAAGAAAAACGGCTTCCTCAACCTGGGCGCCCGCTGGACCTTCGCCGAGCGCCTTTCGCTGGAGGTGGACTTCCGCGACGTGCTGACCAACCGGGAAGACCTGCTGGGCCGGCCCATCGACAGTGTCAGCCGCGAGATCCGCATCACCTACATGGAAGCTTTCTGATTTCTGGTCGTCTGATCGCCTGCCACAGGTTGCGCCCCGTCCAGCGGACCTGTTCACTGAAGTCCGGCCGCCAAGACGTGTCCATTTCGCTTGCGACTGCGCTGGCCAAGGCCGATACTGGGGCGCCGTCGCCGGTGGCGGTCCCAGCCGCGAGGTGTTCCATGCGCCGCTTGTTGTTGTTGCTGCCCCTGGCGCTGGCCCTGTCGTGCTATACGACGCTCAATCACCCGCTCATCCGCCAGGAGAGCCGGCTCTTCACACCCGCCAATGACAGCGATTGCCGCTCCTGTCACGTGGGAGAGGCCTGGTTGGCCGACCTGGAGGGGGACGGCTGGTCACGACCCTGGCCCGCCGAGGCAGACCGCTGGCACTCCTTCCGCTCCGGGGCGTGGTGGAGTGGGGATGCGGGAACGAGTTCCGCCCCTCCGGCGTTCGCGGGTCCAGCGCCCGCCAACGAGGAGGCCCCGCCACCCGCTCCGCCGCCACAGGTGATGGGGTCCGTCACAAGCGGGGCACGGCATGTCGGCCTGAGTGCGGACACCAGCGGTACCCGGCCGGATCCGCCCCCCGGCACCAAGGACCGGCCCGGTCCCCGGCGGCCGCGCCAGCCGGCGGTGGATCCTGTCCAGCCGGCCGCCCCCGCCGACAGCGCCCGCAAAGGAAGTTGAGGTGACCATGGCACGCCGTCTCGTTCTCGCCCTGTTCCTCTTGCCAACCCTGGGGCGCGCCTCCTCGCCGGAGGCGATGGCCTGGCTGGATCATGAGCGCCTGCCGGGCGCCCAGGCCCTGGGCATGGGTGGCGCCCTGACCGCCCTGGCCGAGGACTGGACCGCCTCCTGGCACAATCCGGCCCTGCTGGCCTGGCAGCGGCGCACCGAGTTCAACCTGGGGTTTGAAGGCAGCGGCCTATCCGTGGCGCGGTCCGTTTCAACGGATGGCGGCGAGACCGAATCGGATGTCTCTGCCACCGGGCTGTCCCATGCCGGTTACGCCCACCCTCTCCCCGCCCTGCGCGGCGGCCTGTGCTGGGGGTTGGGCTGGGTGCGGCTGGCTGACTTCGACCAGCGCGCCGCCTTCCCGGACCGGACGTGGCGTGTGTCTGAGGATTTCGCCGGCCAGCAGGGCGCCTGGCTGCTGTCCGTGGCCGCCCAATGGACGGCATCCCTGGCCGGTGGCCTCAGCCTGGCCTTTCACCACGGGGAGTTGGAGCGCGTTGAGCGGGAGGAGGACTTGGACGCCGCCACCTTCTGGCGCAGTTACGAACGTGTCGAGCTGGACGGCGTCGGTTTGCGGCTGGGCCTGGCCTGGCGGGAGGGGCCGCTCCGCCTCGGGCTCCTGCTGGAGCCGGCCCACACGCTGGATGTGGACTATCGCTTCCACCAGCAGGAGGGCGACCTGGGCGTGACTCCGCCCCCTGGCGTCCGCGGCAGCTCCGGCTACTCCCTGCGCATGCCGGCACTGGTTGGCCTGGGCACCGGTTGGAAGACGCGCTTCTGGCAAGCCGGTCTGGCCTGGGACTGGCAGGATTGGTCCAACCTGAGCTACGACGATCTGCCCTCCGGACTAGATATCAGTCTCAGCGACCAGTTGCTGGCGCGGGCCTTCCAGCCCCGCCAGCGCCTTCGGGTGGGTGGGGAATGGACCATCCCCCAGACGGATCTGCGCCTGCGCGGCGGCGCCTGGCGGGAGAACTCCGCCCGCAGCGGCGAGCGGTTGACCGCCTGGGACGAGGACTCCCAGCCGTACCTCTACTGGGCTGTGGACAGGACCAGCGTGAGGACCGGCGTATCGGCCGGACTCAGCTGGCTGGTGCAGGAAGTAGTAGCGCTGGATCTGGCCCTGGCGCGGGAAAGCTGGAAGGAGCATTGGCTGGAATATGGCCAGGGCGACTACGAGAGCGTCATCTCCCAGCGCGTGTCCCGCTGGAGAGTGCAGTTGGCCGTTGTATATCGGATTTGATCAGCCGTCGGCCATCAGCTCGCGGCTGATCGGCTGGGTGGCCGGAAGCTGGTGGACGACCGGGTCCGGCTCCTTCGGCGCTTGCCCCTCTGGTTGGGACTCGTCCTCGCGCAACCGACGCAGGGCTTCCTTCAAATGCTTGCCCGGGCGGAAATGAGTCTTGCGCCGGGCGGGTACGTACACCAGCTCATTGGTGCGGGGATTGCGCGCATTGGGTTTGGCCCGGGTCTGCTTCACCTCGAAGACGCCGAAATCCCTGATTTCGATGCGGCAGTCGGGCCCCGGCTCGCTCATGACATCCCGCAGGACCTGGAATAGCGCATCCACCATGCGCGAACTGTCCACCAGCCGCACGCCGGTCTGTTCCGCCACTCGGTCGATCAGATCCTTCTTGATGTACGTCTTCATGTGGCGACCCCCTCCCTGAAATGGACAACGACCGGGCTGCGCGGGGTGGAACAATCCTTGACCGGCGCCGCCGGGATGAGTGTAGTCACCGGGGGGGTGATGGGTGGCTGAATATCAGATTTCCAGAAGGGATTCGCCACCGGCGGATCGCACCTCGCCAATCAGGCGGGCGGCGGCGTCTCCGCCATCAGCCAGCCGCTTCAGCAGCTCGCCGGCCCGATCCGGCGCCACGGCGATGAGCAGGCCGCCCGATGTCTGTGGATCGGCCATGAGCGCCGTCCAGGGCGGTGGCAGGTCATCCGGCAGGCCGAAGAAGGCGGCGGGCAGGGCGAGATTGCGACGCATGGGTCCGGACACCCCGTGGCGCCGGGCGGCGGCGAGGGCGCCGTCATAAAGCGGCAGGGACGACAAGTGTAGCGCCACCCCGTGCCCGCCCGGCTGAAGCATTTCCCACAGATGCCCCAGCAGTCCGAATCCCGTCACATCGGTGGCGGCGTGGACCCCCACCGCGAGCATGGCGCGGGCAGCGTCGCGATTGAGGCGGACCATGCCGGCCAGGGCCGCGTCAAACTGCCCCTCCTCCAACTCGCCCTTTTTCTGGGCCGTCAACAGCAGGCCTGTGCCCAGGGGCTTGGTCAAGACCAGTGCATCGCCTTCCTGCACCGTGTGGTTGCGCAGGATGTGGTCCGGATGGATGGTGCCCGTGACAGCGAGGCCGTACTTGAGTTCGGGATCCCGCACCGTGTGGCCGCCCAGCAGCAGGGCGCCCGCCTCC
Organism: bacterium; assembly: GCA_030685015.1. Taxonomy (NCBI): domain Bacteria; species bacterium. The sequence goes on along the minus strand of JAUXWS010000037.1, from coordinate 12,768 downwards.
CGCAATCGTTCTTGCCCGCCCTCAAGAATGCGGGCCAGCGCTTCCGGCGCCGGCCCCGACTCTGGAAAGCAGCAGATGTTGAGCGCGCAGATGGGCTCGCCGCCCATGGCATAGATGTCGCTCAAGGAATTGGCGGCGGCGACCTGGCCGAACAGGTATGGGTCGTCCGCCACCGGGGTGATGAGATCCACCGTGCTGACCAGGGCCAGATCCGGCCTCAGCAGCATCACGCCGGCGTCGTCGTGTGTTTCCATGCCGACCAGGAGGCGCTCATCCGCGTGGGCGGCCGGCAACAGCTTGAACAGGTCCACCGGACCCAGTTTTGCCGCTCAGCCGCCCGAGCATGCGTACTGGGTCATGCGCCATCGCTCCAGCTGGTTCGGATCCATGAGGGCCCTTCCAGAATTCGTGCCGGGTCATGCCGCCGCGTCGTCGGGCCAGGGCAAGGTAAGGACTCCGCCGTTACCTGCGGCCTAAGGTCATCCCGTGGACCCCTTGTCGGCGTCCTCCCCGTACACAAGAAGCAGGTCCAAGGTGGGGAAAAACCCTTGTCATTAATAATTCAATGTTCATCAATTCATGTAGAAATCTTGTGGATAACCAGAAGCCCTTGTTGGAAAGGGCTGTCGCCCCGAAGAGTGGCGTATGGAGAATTGTTCTTTGAATTTCAGAATAAGGCGCTCCGGGTCGAAGCGCTTGAGGCTCAAGCTCGTGCATATTGTTCCATTTGATGGTCAAGTGGATCCATTAGAATTTCTTCCCTCGCCACCTCTTTTCCCGCATTTCAAGAGGACCATCCTTGACTCCCCTGGAGTGGCCCGCTATATTGCGCCCCGCATCACCCAGTGGGTTGGGTACTTGTGGATAACTCGTGAATAGCCCCAGCTAGGAACCATGCCACAACAGCTTCAAAGTCTGGATGTGTCGGGGGAAAAGATCCTGGCACAGTGGGAGACCTTTGTCCGTTGCATCGACACCCTGGCCCCCAGCAAAAAGGTGGCCGACATCTGGTTCCGCAAGCTGCGCCCATTGTCTTTCGATGGACACACCTTGACGGCCCTGGCCCCTCCCACCGCCTTCGTCGACTATCTGCTCAACACCCACGGCGACCTGATTCGCCAGGCGCTGGACGCCACCTTCGGCAAGGGCGCGGAGTTGTCCATCCTGAAGCGGGAAAGCGTGCCTGAAGAGATGCCCGGCGAGCTGGAGGCGGAGCAGCTCCACCTGCCCGATCCAACCCTGTCCCAGGAACCGGTGAAGGCCAACCTCAATCCACGCTACCGCTTCGACAACTACATCGAGGGCGAATCAAACCGCTTCGCCGTTGCCTCGGCCCGCAGCGTGGCCGACACGCCCACCACGACGCCCTTCAACCCCTATTTCGTTTATGGTGGCGCCGGCTATGGCAAGACGCACCTCATCCAGGCCATCGGCAACCAGGTTTTGCGCACAGGTTTTCTTCGGCGCGTCGTCTACGTCACCAGCGAGCAATTCGTCAACCAGTTCATCGCGTCCATTCGAACCAAGCGCACCACCGACTTCGCCCACATCTACCGCAACGTCGACATGCTCATCCTGGATGATATCCAGTTCTTCACGGGCAAGGAGCGCACTCTCACCGAATTCTTCCACACCTTCAACTCGCTATACCAAGCCGGCAAGCAGATCATTCTCTCCTCCGACCGTCCGCCACGTGATCTGGAGGATCTGGACGAGCGGCTTACCTCGCGCTTCGCCTCCGGGCTGGTCACGGAGCTGACCCTGCCCGACTACGAGACGCGGGTCGCCATTCTGGAGAAACGCGCCGACGAGCATCGCGCCACCCTTGAGCCCAAGGTTGTCGCCTTCCTCGCCAGCCACATCGTCACCAACGTGAGGGACCTGGAAGGCGCCCTGCTGCAGCTCATCGCGCAGGCCCAGTTCCTGCGCAAGCCCATCGACCTGGAAATGGCGCACAGCGTGGCCCGCAAGTTCACACCCAGCCGGCGCGGGCCCATCTCCATGGAAACCATCGCCGAGGCATGTGCCCGCTACAACAACATTCCCCTGGTCGACCTCAAGGATCGTGGCCGCAAAAAGGAGGTGGCCCACACCCGGCAGGTGGCCATGTACATCTGCAACAAACTGACGCGCCACAGTCTGCGCGGCATTGCCATCCACTTCGGTCGCCGCGATCACAGCACGGTCATCCACGCGGTGAAAACCGTGGAGGACCGGATCGGGGCCGACAAGGTCTTCGCCAGCGAGATGGAAGACCTGATCCGCTCCATCGAACTGCACGCCTGACCTGCGCCATGTCACACCACCTTCCTCTTTCCCTCTCTGTTGAGGGGGAACTCCGGGCCTGGGCGTCCGCCCAATCTCCGCCCGGGTTTCTCTCCCTGGTCGCCGGATGCGTGCTGAAGCCAAGTGGTTGCCCTGGTGGATGGGTGGTGGAGAAGTGTGGAGACGCTGGCGGACAGCTGGTGGACAAGGCTGGTCGACCCCTCATCCGGTTGATAAAGCTGGGCTTGTTCTTTAGCTTATCCACCAGTTCGGCACGTGATTTCCTCCGCGCCAGAAGTGATCTTTCTTATTGCCATTCAACAAGATCAGATAGCAGCCTGTGGCTTGTCCCCCAAATCCACCAGCCGGTGATGACGACGACGAGTGAGTATTCTCCCGTCTCGAAGAGAAGAGGTCCATGACCATGCGATTCACAGTTCCCCAGAAGGATTTCCTGGCCCACCTGCAGAAGCTGTTCGCGGTGGTGCCCGGCAAGACCACGCACCCCATCCTCAACAACATTCTCTTCCACGTGGAGCCGACCGAGGTGCGCATGACCGCCACCGACCTCGAGATCTCTCTTGTGACGAGGATGAAGGTCGAAGGCGGCGAGGGGGAAGACTTGGCCATCCCGGCCAAGCGCCTGGTCGAGATCGTGCGGGAGCTGGATGAGCGGCCGATCACCGTGCAGACGGACCGTCAAGGCCAGGTGGAGATCCTGAGCGGCCAAGCCAGCTTCACCATTCCCAGCGAACAGGCGGAAAACTTTCCCAAGCTGCCCGGCATCGAGGTTTCGGCTGAATTGGAGATGTCCACCGATCGGTTGCGCCAGCATGTGGAGCGTCTCGCGTTCGCCGTCTCCACGGACGACCTGCGACCCGTGCTCACCGGCGTGCTTTTCGAATTCCGCGAGGAATCCCTCAACCTGGTGGCCACGGACGGACACCGACTAGTGCGCATCCAGGACCACAAACAAGCCGGCCAGACCAAACTGGGTTCCATGATCGTTCCCATCAAGGCGCTCAATCTGGTCAGCCGCAGCTTGGACGGAAGCATCGACAAGGTGAAACTCAGCCTGGCGCAGAACCATCTGGTTTTCACCCAGGGTGGCGCGCAGATCTACTCCACGCTGATCAGCGGCCGCTATCCGGCCTACGAAGGCGTCATTCCACTCCAGAACGAGAACGTCATGCAGGCCACCCGCCCCGCCTTGTCCCGGGCCGTCAAGCAGGTGTCCAATTGCGCCAACAACGTCACGCGGCAGATCAACCTCGCCCTGCAGGAAAACAAGCTGGTGATCACGGCGGAGGACAACGAGTACGGCAGCCGCGCCCGCAACGAGCTGGATGTGGATTATCACGGCGATGCCCTGGAAATTGCCTTCAACGCCAACTACCTGGACCAGATGCTGCGCCATCTGGACAACGAGCAGGTCGTCCTCAAATTTGGAACGGCGGAGCGTGCCGCCCTCATCCTGCCGGAGATCAACCAGGAGGCCGAGGATCTGCTCATGCTGTTGATGCCTGTGCGCTTGATGCGGTAAGCGCCACCGTGCGTCTGGAACGGATCCGGATCCGGGATTTCCGCAACATCCCGGCCGCGGAGATCGTGTTCCGGAGCCGGCGCGTGGTGGTGCTGGGCGACAACGGCCAAGGCAAGACAAATCTGCTGGAAGCCCTTCATCTGCTCTGCCTCACCCGCGCCTTCCGAACCACGAGGATGCGTCAACTGCTGCGGCAACCGCGGGACCCTGTCGGTGGGGCGCCCGAGGCCTTCCTGGTGGAGGGGGATTTTGCCACGTCGCGACGTGGTTTGCGCCAGGCCCGGGCGCAGTTCCGGGACGGCGTGCTGGTCTTTGAACTGGACGGCAACCGCTGCCGGGGGCGGGATTACTTCGGGCAACTACCCCTTGTCCTCCTTTCCCCGGAAAGCCTGGACGTCTCGCAGGGGGGGCCGGAAGCACGTCGGCGCACGCTGGACCGGCTCATGTCGGCGGCCAGCCCGCTCTACCTGGATCAACTCCTGCGCTATCAGCGAGCCTTGCGGCAGCGAAGTGCGCTCTTGATCCAGCAAGGCCCGCAGGACGACGGGACCGCCGTCTGGGAAGAGGGGTTGGCCCGTCATGGCCTGGAGCTGACCCGCCGCCGTCGTTCGTTCGTTGATGGTCTGGCGGCGCGCGTGGCGGAGATCCATCGGCGCCATTTCCACCCCCAGGGGGCTTTCGGCCTGGGCTACGAGGCCAGCCTGGACGAAGGGCTGGACGCCGCCGCCGCGCAGGCGGCCTGGGCCGCCGACCGCGAGGGGGACGCGCGCCGCGGCTGGACGCGCCGGGGTCCCCACCGGGACGAGTTGCCGGTCCTATTGGACGGCCTGCCCCTGCGCCACTTCGGCAGCCAGGGGCAGCACAAGCTCTTCATGCTCTGCCTGACCTTGGCGGAAACGGAGCTGCTCAAGGAAATGACGGGGGAGGCGCCCCTGCTTCTGCTCGACGACCTCTTCGGCCTGCTGGACGATGACAAGATCCGCGCCCTGGCCGAGGCGGTGGATGCCGAGGTGCAGGTGATCATCAGCACCACCAGTCTGCGCCATGTGGACCTGCTGGCCCGCGGGGCGGGGGATGGGGCCCAGGTGCTGCACTGCGCGGGCGGGACATTCCGCGGGGAGGCTTGATGGCGGCCAAAGGCAAAGCTCCCGCCCTGCCGGGCTGGATACCCGGCCCGCCGCGGCCGGAATTGGCCCCGGGGGCCTGGAAGGCACGGGTGGCGCGCCCGGTGGAAGAGGTGCTGAGCCGGCTGGGTTTGCCCGGGCTGGCCGAGGATCGTCTTCTGGCGCGCATCGACGCGATGTGGGAAGAGTTGGTGGGCAAGGAGATCGCCGCCCTGGCCCAGGTCGAGGAACTGCAGGCCGGCGAACTGCGCATCAAGGTGATCCACCCCGTGTGGCGCACGGAGTTGGGCACCCTGGCCGAGGAGATCCGCCACCGCCTCAATGGGCGGTTGGCGGAGGATGGAGCGACACAGGGCGAGGCGGTGCGCCGCCTGCGCTTCGTATAGGACCCCCGCGGGTTCGCCTGACAAGGAAGGATCGGGCATGAGCATGGATCAGCTGCCCCTCGAAAACGGCGGCAACGGCGACTACAGCGCGCACAACATCACGGTGCTCAAGGGGCTGGAGGCAGTGCGGAAGCGCCCCGCCATGTACATCGGGGACATCTCCAGCCGCGGCCTCCACCACCTGGTCAGCGAGGTGGTGGACAACTCCGTGGACGAGGCGATGGCCGGCCACTGCACGGAGATCAACGTCATCCTCCACGTGGACGGCAGCGTCTCCGTGAAGGACAACGGGCGCGGCATCCCCATCGACTTCCACGAGACCGAGAAGAAGAGCGCCCTGGAAGTGGTGATGACGGTTCTCCACGCCGGCGGCAAGTTCGACAAGGATTCCTACAAGGTCTCCGGCGGTCTGCACGGCGTGGGCGTCAGCGTGGTGAACGCCCTCTCCGCCCGCCTGGAGGCGGAAGTGCACATCCACGGCCAGATCCACGTCCAGAGCTACCGGCGGGGCGTGCCCGAAGGCCAAGTGGCGGTCACGGGCAAGACCAAGCTGCACGGCACCAACGTGCGCTTCCTGCCCGACGATGAGATCTTCACCGAGGTGGAGTTCCACTACGACCTGCTGGCCCAGCGCCTGCGGGAGCTGGCCTTCCTCAACCGCGGCCTGACCATCACGATCAAGGACGAGCGCGAGGCCGACAAGCAGGAGTCTTTCTGCTACAAGGGCGGCCTGATGAGCTTCGTCGAGTATCTCGACCGCAGCCGCACCAACCTGCACAGCCGGCCCGTCTACGTGGAGGGCGAGCGCGAGGGCGTGGCCGTGGAGATCGCCCTCTCCTACAACACCAGCTACCAGGAGAATGTCCTCTCCTTCACCAACAACATCAACACGATCGAGGGCGGCACCCACTTGACGGGCTTCCGCACCGGGTTGACGCGCAGCCTCAACAAATACGCGTCGGACAGCGGCCAGTTCAAAAAGGAAAAGTTCACCCTCTCGGGGAACGACCTGCGCGAAGGGCTCACCGCCGTGGTAAGCGTCAAGGTGGCCGAGCCGCAGTTCGAGGGGCAGACCAAGACCAAACTGGGCAACAGCGAGGTCAAGAGCGTGGTGGAGACGCTGGTCTACGAGAAGCTCAACGATTACTTCGAGGAGAACCCGCGCGTCGCCAAGGCCGTGGTGGAGAAATGCATCGCCACCCACCGCGCCCACGACGCCGCCCGCCGCGCCCGGGACATGGTGCGCCGCAAGAGCGCGCTGGAGTCGGGCAGCCTGCCGGGCAAGCTGGCCGATTGCAGCCTGAAGGACCCCATGAGCTGCGAGCTCTACCTGGTGGAGGGGGACAGCGCCGGAGGCAGCGCCAAGATGGGGCGCGACCGCCGCTTCCAGGCCATCCTTCCGCTGCGCGGCAAGATCCTCAACGTGGAGAAGGCGCGCATCGACAAGATCCTGGCCAACGAGGAGATCAAGGTGATGGTGCAGGCCCTGGGCACGGGCTTCAGCACGGACGACTTCGACATGGAGCGCCTGCGCTACCACAAGATCATCATCATTACCGACGCCGACGTGGACGGCAGCCACATCCGCACCCTGCTCCTCACCTTCTTCTACCGTTACATGAAGGAACTCATCACCCAGGGCTTCGTCTACATCGCCCAGCCGCCGCTCTACAAGTTGGGCATCGGCAAACAGGAGAGCTACCTGCAGACGGAGGAGGACCTCAAGCGCGTCCACCTGGACAACGCCCTCAAGCAGGTCAAGCTGCGGGTGGGGGAGCGCGTCGTGAACCGGGCCGAGGCCACCCGCCTGCTGGATCTGGCCCACCGCATGAGCCTGTCCCTCGACCGGTTCTACCGGGAGAACCGCCGCTTCCGCCTCAATCCGCTCTTCGAGGCGACCCTTTTCAATGGCGACCATCTGGCCGACTGGAAGGCCTTCTGCGCTCGCCATCGCGGCACGATGGGCGCCGCGGCCCTGATGGGCGAGGACGGCTTCCCGCTGGCCACCGGCGAGGGCGAGGAGGAAGCGCGCCTGGCCAAGCTGCTGGGCATCGAGGTGGAGCGCCTGCGGGACTGCAACATCCAGGAGTTCCACGAGCTGATCAATCTCGTGGACAAGGTCTTCACGCAGATCGGCGAGGCTCCCCTGATCCTGGTGGTGGGCGAGAAGGAGGAGCTGCTGCCCAGCCCCTTCGCCCTCTACGAGGCGCTGATGGAGCACGGCGGCAAGGGGATCAGCGTCCAACGCTACAAGGGCCTGGGCGAGATGAATCCCGACCAGCTGTGGGGCACCACGATGGACCCCGAGAAGCGGCGCCTGTTGCGCGTCGCCCTGGAGGACGCGGCCATCGCCGACGAAATCTTCAGCGTGCTGATGGGCGACGAGGTGGAGCCGCGCCGGCAGTTCATCGAGAGCAACGCCAAGTACGTGCGCAATTTGGACGTGTAGAGGCGCGCGCGGCGATCGATCCCGATAGCGATCCCGATAGCGAGATCGAAACCCAAGAGAGAGTCGTGATACACGGCGACGAAGCGACGGAGAACCCCCATCCCGGCCTTCCCCCTGGGAGGGGGAAGGTGAAAGAGGACCCGAATCCGTGACCATGCTATCCGACGGCCAGCACATCGTCAACATCAACATCGAAGAGGAGATGAAGAACTCCTACCTGGACTACTCCATGTCGGTGATCGTCCAGCGGGCTCTTCCGGACGTGCGCGACGGCCTCAAGCCGGTGCACCGCCGCATCCTTTTCGGCATGAACGAACTGGGCTGCGCCTCCAACAAGCCCTACAAGAAAAGCGCCCGCATCGTGGGCGAGGTGATGGGCAAGTTCCATCCCCACGGCGACAGCGCCATCTACGACACCCTGGTGCGCATGGTGCAGGACTTCAGCCTGCGCTACCCGCTCATCGACGGGCAGGGCAACTTCGGCAGCATCGACGGCGACGGCGCGGCGGCCATGCGCTACACCGAGTCGCGCCTGGACAAGCTGGCCGAGGACGTGCTGGAGGATATCGAGAAGAACACGGTGGACTTCCTGCCCAACTACGACGGCAGCCTGCAGGAGCCCACCGTCCTGCCCAGCCGCCTGCCCAACCTGCTCATCAACGGCAGCTCCGGCATCGCCGTGGGCATGGCCACCAACTTCCCGCCCCACAACCTGAACGAGACGGCGGCGGGCATCAAACTGCTGGTGGACCATCCCGACGCCACCGCCGAGGACCTGATGAAGCTGGTCAAGGGGCCGGACTTCCCCACCGGCGCCTTCATCTACGGCAGCGCCGGCATCCGCGAGGCCTACCGCACGGGCCGCGGCCGGGTGGTGATCCGCGCCCGGGCCACCATCGAATCGAGCAAGGGCGGCAAGGACGCCATCGTCGTCACGGAGATCCCCTACCAGGTCAACAAGACGCGCCTCATCGAGAAGATCGTCGAGCTGGTGCGCGACAAGAAGGTCAACGGCATCTCCGACATCCGCGACGAGTCCGACCGCGAGGGCATGCGCCTCGTCATCGAGCTGAAGCGTGACGCCGTGGCCAAGGTGGTGCTCAACCAGCTCTACAAGCACACGCAGATGCAGTCCACCTTCGGCGTGATCATGCTGGCGCTGGTCAAGGGCCAACCCCGCGTGCTGACGCTGAAACAGGTGATGGAGCAGTTCATCCTCCACCGCCTGGAGGTGATCGTGCGCCGTACGCGCTTCGACCTGGACAAGGCCGAGGCCCGCGCCCACATCCTGGAAGGCCTCAAGATCGCCCTCGACCACATCGACGAGGTGATCAAGCTGATCCGCGCCAGCGCCACCACGGAGATTGCCCGGGACGGCCTGATGGCGCGCTTCGCCCTGAGCGAGCTGCAGGCCAAGGCCATCCTCGAGATGCGCCTGCAGCGCCTCACCGGCCTGGAGCGCGACAAGCTGGAGCAGGAACTGAAAGCCCTGCGCGAACTCATCTTCGACCTCAAGCAGATCCTTGCCGACGAGGCCCGCCAGCGCGCCATCATCAAGGAGGAGCTGGACGACGCCGTGGCCCGCTACGGCGACAAGCGCCGCACGGAGATCATCCCCGACGAGGGCGAGTTCACCATCGAGGACATGATCGCCGAGGAGGACGTGGTCGTCACCCTGTCCGACGACGGCTTCATCAAGCGCCAGCCCGTCTCCGCCTTCCGCCGGCAGAATCGCGGCGGGCGCGGCATCACGGGGTCGGGCACCAAGGAAGAGGACCACATCGAGCACCTCTTCATCGCCTCGACCCACAACCACATGCTCTTCTTCACCGAGAACGGGCACTGCTACTGGCTGAAGGTGCACGAGATCCCGCAGGCGGGGCGCGCCAGCAAGGGGCGGGCCATCGTCAACCTGCTGGAGAAGCCGCGCGACGAGAAGATCGCCGCCGTCATCAACGTGAAGAGCTTCGACCCCGAACGCTACATCGTGATGGCCACCGAGAATGGCATCATCAAGAAGACCAGCCTGGAGGCCTACAGCCGGCCGCGCAAGGCGGGCATCAACGCCATCGAGATCCGCGAGGGCGACCGCCTGATGAACTGCAAGCTGACGGACGGCAGCCACGAAATCCTGCTGGGCACCGACGAGGGCAAGGCCATCCGCTTCTCCGAGAAGGAGGTGCGCCCCATGGGACGCACCGCCAGCGGCGTGATCGGCATCCAGCTCGACGACGGGGTCAAGGTGGTGGGCATGGTGGTGACGGCCAAGCAGGACGCCCAGATCCTGGTCGCCTGCGAGAGCGGCATGGGCAAGCGCACCAGCCTCGAGGAGTACCGCGCCACCCACCGCGGCGGCAAGGGTATCATCACGGTCAAGGTGACCGAGAAGACGGGCCGCATGGTCACCATGATGGAGGTGTCCGACGAGAACGACTTGATGATCATCACCGAGCGCGGCGTGATGATCCGCCAGCCCGTCGACCAGATCCGCCTCATCGGCCGCGCCACCCAGGGCGTCAAGCTCATCCGCCTGGACGAGGGCGACAAGATCGCCAGCATCGACAAAGTGGTGGCCGACCGCGAGATGGACGCCATGGGCATCCCCATCGGCCCGGACGACGGCGAGGAGCTGGACGAGGGCAATGGCGAGGAGAATGGAGTTCAGCCGGATGCGGGGGAGGACGAGGCGCCGCCCGCGGCGGCGGAAGACCCGGACGACGAGGAATAGTCGACATGCCGTAGCGCCCCGCGAGGGGCGCTTCTCTTTTTCTGGTTGGGGTCGGCAAGCCGAAAGCTCAGCGCAGCCGGAACCCCGGCGGCTCCCGGCGGCGAGGCTCTTGGCGGGGCGCCGCCTCGGCCGTGGTGGCCGCGGCCTCAAACTCCATGCGCAGGGAGAAACACGCATCATTGGTGCCGCTAGGATCGGAGCTTGAGTCGTAGAAGTGGCCGGTGAAGACCCCGGCGACGGCATCGGTGGAATAGCTTTCCAGGGCAAGCCGGCCATTGTCCAGGTAAAAGGTGTTCTGGTCAACGCGGTATCCGATTACGCAGCAGTTTCAGCTACCGAAGTGGCTGCTGATCAAGGTCAATGAGTTGACATGTCCCACCCCGGGCCGATCTTCGTGACGCATTCACGAAAGGAGCCCATCATGCCGTCCTCACTCAGTATCCAGTTTCAGAAAGGTCTCAGCCTGACTGACTTTCAACGTCTATATGGGTCCGTCGAACAGTGCCGAGCGGCGGTGTACCAACTGCGCTGGCCGACCGGGTTTTGCTGCCCGCGCTGTGGACACGCTCATGGACATGTGCTGAAGACTCGGCCCTTGGTCCAATGCGCCCGTTGCCGGAAACAAAGCTCCCTGACCGCCAACACCCTGTTTCACTGCACGAAGCTGCCGCTGCCCACCTGGTTTCTGGCCCTCTACTTGATCGCCCAGACCAAGACCGGCATGTCCAGCTTGGAGTTGGCCCGGCACTTGGGGGTACGACAGAACACGGCCTGGATGATGCTTCACAAAACGATGGCAGCCATGGCCGACAAGGAGGCTGGGCGACGGCTGACGGGCCACATTGAGGTGGACGACGCCTACTTGGGCGGACAGTTGCACGACCAGAAGGTCGGGCGTGGATCCCCCAATAAGGTGCCCTTTTTGCTGGCCATCGAGAAGACCAAAGCCGGTCGACCCCTGCGTGTGCTCATCACCGTGGTCGGTGGGTTTCGCAAAGCGGTGATCCGGGATTGGATGCGCCAACACATCGTGCCTGGAAGCCTCGTCACCAGCGATGGACTGTCGTGCTTCAGCGAAGTCAGGGTTCAAGGCTGTGATCACCAATCCGTGCTCGTCAAGGGAGACCGGACCATCATGAATACGATTTTTTACTGGACCAGCACCGTGCTGGCCAACCTGAAGACCAGCTTGTTGGGGGTGTATCACCAGGCCAACCGCAAGTATGTCCACCGCTTCTTTGCCTTGTTCCAATACCGGTTCAATCGCCGCATGAATCTGGTCTGGCTCATCACCGGCACTCTGCGTCTGGCAGCAAGATCGGCACAGCGACCCCTGAGGACCCTACGACTGGCTGATTCTCCTGCGTAATTGGGTAAATGGTTTCCTCCCACGTAGCGCCACTGTTGTAGCAGTTCTTACCGAACACGTAATTTCCCAACGATCTGGCACTGATGTATTTCCCGTTCAGTAACCGGCCTGTATATGGGCCATCAGGAGCAATATCAGAACGCGTCTTCAAATCCAATACACCCTTGTGTCCAGACAATACTGCTAAGCCGAAGTGGTTTAGCTTGCTACCAAGATCCAGCCCAACCGCGAGCGCACTATTCCAATCTTCTCCCAACCGGATTCTCCCGCTGGGAATCTTACCATCCATAAATTCATCGTAATATTCCGTCTCTCCAACCTTGACAAGATAAGAGCTGTTTTGCCCAGTCAACCACATATTAATGTCTAACGATCCATCGTCAAAAACGTTAACAACAGTACCATCTTCTAACACTTGCGTTGACCTTCCATCTGGGTCAACCAGTGATACCGGATTATTGTTCATTGCCAGATAAGGGCTTATGCTAGCATATTCCTCCGCCAACGGATCCCTCTGCCACCACCTCCCCAGCCGCGGATCATAGAACCTTGCGCCGTAATTCATCGCCTGCAGGCCAAAGGTAAGATCCAGCGGCTTGCCCGTGTAGCCTTCGGGCGTGGTTTTGGCCTCGACGGAAAGCGCCAGCTCGCGGCCGAAGGGCGTGTAGTCCATGGGGTTCCTATGCGCCCAGCCGGCAACCGCACGATTGTGCCGTGTGAGGCCGCGTGCGCCATGGGTGCTCCCCTGCATCGTCAGGTTGCCCGGCAGGGGCCAGTGGGCACGTCGGGCCAGCCACCACCCCACTGCCAGTAATGGCGCCACCAGCAGCGGCGTCAGAAACAGCACATGGATGAAGGCAAACAGGGTGTGCATGGAGGTGGGGAGGACCACCTCCGCGCTCTT
>JAUXWS010000036.1 GCA_030685015.1 bacterium | reverse complement strand
GAAAGCTTCTGGTGCGGTATGAAAAACTCGACCGCAGCTACATCGCGCTGGTCATGCTTGCCGCAGCCATCATTGTTTTCCGCATGGTGCCGGGAGACGTAAATATTATTCACGGATAGGCTCTTAGCCACTTGGCGGTCTTCATCGCCCCAATCGGTCCGGATTTTCCGCAATTTTCTTGAACAGACCACCAGTATGCTCATCGAAAATTCCGAAAAACCGGCCTCGATTTGGGCGCGAATCCCATCCAAGGCCCAAGCCCGACAGGCTGCTAGCTCTTCGCGCCCTTTCCGCAAGCAGCGTGACAGGCGAGCCCCCAAGCACAAGCGCCTCGGGTCTTCAGCTCGGTGACCGCGCAGCCGCGTCCAACTGCTGCGCTCTTGCACCTACGATTAGTAGCCAAAGCGTGAACACCACCTCCCCGAGGAGGGCGGGGATGGCGATCTTCGAGACCATTCCCACGCGTTGTGGCAAGAGCAGCCCCGTAAGGCTGATGGCTACATAGGCGAAGCCGTTGATGACCAGCCAGCCGCCCAAGATGCGAGGAAGAAAGCCTGACCGGAACACAAGCAGCCCGAGGGGAAGGAGCCACAGCCCCCAGAAGATCTGTGCAACAAGAGTCCCCTCCTTGTCCGCATTGAAGAGCAGCATTGCGACGGCGTCCCGCTGGGGCTTGTCGAACACCGTCAGGGACTCAGCACCGCGCACAAATCCGAGGGTGGCCACTTGGTTCGCCGTGCCCACGAATGCCAACGGAGCAGTCATGAGCACCAGCATCACCATGAGCGCGGCGTGCTGCTGGTTCACTCCCTTCAGCAGTCGGTAAAGGGCCAGGACGAGCGAGATGAAGAGGAACTCGGAGACGAGCCCGACAACAATGTAGCTTCGGAACAACGACTCGTGGACCAAGATGTTACCGGCCGTCGCGGCGGAGTCTCCCCGGACGAACAACCTGCCAGGAACGTAAATGAGGACGAACATCCCTGTGAGTACGACGAGCAGGTACAGCAATCCTGCGACTCGTGCCGTTGTTCTCGTTGAATCCATCGTGTCCTCTCCCTGTTATTGCCGTTGAGGAGTCTCGTCGGTCTGCACCGCTAGAGGCCTCCACGCTCCCGCCCCTGCTACCTCAGGTCCGCCCAACGTTGGCTTCAGCCGCTGTTAGGCACCTATTATCTGATTTAGACCCTCTACGACCCGGGCCAACTGCTCCGGCGAAATTCGACCCAGTCTGTCGCCGATTCGCTCAACGGCAAGTGTTCGAATCTGACTGATCTTGACCCAAGACGGTTTGGGTAATGGAATTCCCTCGATCTCCAGTGTGAGTGGAAAGCCTGCTCGCTGAACCTGGCTGGTCAGCGCGACAGCGATTACCGTTCCTGACCGCTCGTTGAACACATCATGACTTAGAATCAGAACGGGCCGTAACCCAGCCTGCTCATGGGCTCGCACGGGATTCAGATCCGCCCAGCGGATCTCACCTCTCAGTAGGTGGGCCATTCTGCCAGATCCTCGTTCAGGCCTTCCTCAGCCATGGCTTTTTCGTAGGCCGGGTCCAGCTTGGCGCATTCCCGCGCCAGCTGTGTTCGCTCAAGACGCTCTAACTTCTCTTCGATGGCCGCTTCCACAGCTTGGCTGCGGCTTGGGAAGCCTGCTTCGATCACAAGCCCGTCGAGACGGGCGAGAACTGCGGGATTAAGCGCGATGGCGATCTTGGTTTTTGGCATTTGGTCCTCCGGTATGCAATATATTCATACCGCGCTGGAGTTGCAACTGCTTGTGTGCCTAACGCCAATTGCAGCCCAATCTGACTGGGCGCGTCCGGGTCAAGGACGGCGAGGCTGGCTGCCGGCGGGCGAGGCCACGGAGCCGGCGCTTCGTCAAGACTGGGTCAGCCCAGGGCGAAGCGGGCGGTCGCTGGGCATCAGGCGAGGCGCTTGCGGAAGCGCCAGATGGCCAGGCTGAAGAAGGCGGTGCCGTGCAGGGCCAGCATGGCCAGCTGCGGCCAGAGGTCGGCGGCGCCGCTCCCCTTCAGGAAGATGCCGCGCACGATCTCGATGATGAAGCGCATGGGATTGAGCCAGGTGAGCCAGATGAGGGCCTCCGGCATGTTGGCCACCGGGAAGAAGAAGCCGCTGAGGAGGATGGCGAAGACGAGGAAGAACCAGACGGTGAACATGGCCTGCTGCTGCGTCCCGGAGACGGTTGAGGCAAGCAGGCCGCCCCCCAGCGTGACGAGCAGGTAGAGCAGGAAGGCGCCGCCCAGCAGCGGGACGGAGCCGGCCAGGGGCAGCTGGTACCAGAGGACGGCCACGGTGGTGGCCAGGGCCAGTTCGCCGAAACTGAGCAGGGCGAGGGGCAGGGTTTTGCCGAGGACAAGCTGCAGTGGCGTGAGGGGACTGACCAGCAGCTGCTCGAGGGTGCCCAGCTCCTTCTCGCGCACCACGGTCATGCTGGTCAGCATGGCGGAGATGACGGTGACCAGCACGACGACGATGGCCGGCACCATCTGGAAGCGGCTGACCAGCTCCGGATTGTAGAGGAAGAGCGTGGCCAGGCGGATGCCGCCGGCCGGCGCGCGGCCCGTCGCTTCCCGGGACGCCCGCCGGGCTTCCAGCTGCAGGATGGCCTGGATCTGGGCCAGGGCCTGCCCGGCCTGCGCCGAGTTGCGTCCGTCCACAGTGAGTCCCAAGACGGCCCGGCCGCGCTCCTGGTCGCGCTGGAAGCCGGCGGGCAAATGAAGGGCGATGTCGGTCCGGCCCGTCACCAGCAGGTGCTCGATCTCCCGGGGATGGGCCGCCACCGGCCCGGGACGGAAGGTCTCGGTCTGCAGGACAGCGGCGGCGAGGCGGCGCGACGAGGCGCTGCCGTCCTCGTCCAGCACGCTCAGCCGCACGCCCTTGAGGTCGAAGCTGACAGCGTAGCCCAGCACGAAGAGCTGGATGATGGGCATGAAGACAATGAGCCGCACCATCATGGGATCGCGGAAGATCTGACGGAACTCCTTCACGATGAGGCTGCGCAGCGCGTCCATCGTCCTCCTCACTCGTCCAGGTGCGTGCGGAAACGGCGCAGGGCCAGCAGGCCGAGCAGCAGGCCCATGGCGCCCAGGATGGAGCCCTCGAGGGGCCAGGCGTTGACGCCGGCCAGCATCACGCCGCGGATGATGCGCAGGTACCAGGTGGCGGGGATGAGCTGCCCCACCAGTTGCAGGGGCCAGGGCATGCTGGCGTGGGAGAAGATGAAGCCCGAGAGGAGCAGGGTGGGGAGCAGGGTGACGACGAGGGCCAGCATCATGGCCACCTGCTGCGTGCGCGCCAGGGCGGAGATGAGCAGGCCCAGGCCCAGCGCCACCCACAAGTAGAGCAGGGTGTAGCCCCAGAGGGCGAGCCAGGAGCCGGCCATGGGCACCTGGAAGACCCAGCGTCCCACCGCGAAGATGACAGCCGTGTTCAGCACGCCGATGAGGAGGTAGGGCTGGATCTTGCCCAGGATGACCTGGAGGGGGGTCACGGGGGCGGTCAGCACCTGCTCGAGGGTGCCCGTCTCCCGCTCGCGCACAATGGAGATGCTGGCGAGGAGGGCGCAGATCATGATGAGGACGATGGCGACGAGGCCGGGAACGATGAACCAGGCGCTGACCCGCTGCGGATTGAACCAGGTGCGCGACTCGAGGGCGAGGCCGGACGGCACCGCGTGCCCGGTCGCGCCGGCCAGCCGCTGGTCGTGGAGGCGCAGGGCCTGCTCCAGGTAGCCGGCCACGGTGGCGGCGGTGGAGCCGTCGGCGCCGTCCACCACCAGTTGCAGCTCGCCCTGGCCGTCGCGACCCAGGCCGCGCCCGAAGCCCGGCGCGATGACGAGGGCGGCCAGGAAATGGCCGCGCCGGAAGCCGGCCTCGATCTGATCCCGCTTCTCCAGGTGTTGCACGACCTGAATGAAGCCGCTGGAGCCGATCTCCGCCACCAGGGAGCGGGCGGCGGGGCCGCCGTCCTGATCCAGCACGGCGATGGGCAGCTGGCGCAGCTCCATGTCGATGGCCGTGCCGTAGAGCCAGACCATGGCCAGGGGCATGAGGATGGCCACCAGCAGGCTGCGCGGGTCGCGCAGGATGTGGAGGAACTCCTTGGCGGCGATGGCGAGGACCCGCCTCATGGCAGCCTCCCTGGCTGCGCCCCACCACTTCCATGGAAAAGGAATGGTGGAAAAGGATCGTGGCAGGTCGTACATGTTCGAGTGAATGGCGGTTTTCCCTCCCACCACCCCCCACCCACCCGGGGCACTCGGACAAGTGAAAAATGATCCCCCTATCCCCCCGTCCATCCACCACTTTCTTGCTGGACCGGATCATTCCCTTGACAAGGGCCGCTTCGGCACGAGGCTGGCGCGCGCCTCATGTCCTCATCGATGGACGACCCTGCCGCCAGCGATCCAGGCCATGGCCGTCGCTCGGCCCCGGCGGCCTCAAGGAACTCGCCACCCATGTCCCCGCGCCGCCCCATCATGCCGCCACCACCCGCAGGAAAAGCTCCTGCATGCTGGCGGCGCCCCATTGCTCCTTGAGCCCGGCCGGCGTGCCCAGGGCGGCCAGCCGCCCCTCCACCATGATCGAGACACGCCCGCAGTACTCGGCCTCCTCCATGAAATGGGTGGTGACGAGGACGGTCGCCCCCTCGTCCGCCACCTCGTAGATGAGATCCCAGAAACGGCGCCGGGCCACCGGATCCACCCCGCCGGTGGGTTCGTCCAGGAAGAGGATGGGTGGCCGATGCAGCAGCGCCACGCCCAGGGCCAGACGCTGCTTGAAGCCCAGGGGCAGCGCCCCCGTCCGCGCCGTGCGCCAGTCCGTCAGGTCAAGGCGGGCGAGCAGCTCGTCGCCCCGCTGGCGCAGATCGTCCGGGGGCAGCCCGTAGATGCCGCCATAGAACTGCAAGTTCTCCCCCACGGCCAGATCCTCGTAAAGACCGAAGCGCTGACTCATGTAGCCGATGCGCCGCTTGACCTCCTCCGGCCGGCTGGACACGGGCAGCCTGTCCACCCAGGCCTCGCCGGCGCTGGGGGCGAGCAGGCCGCAGAACATGCGGATGGCCGTCGTCTTGCCCGCCCCGTTTGCGCCCAGGAAGCCGAAGATCTCGCCGCGGGCCACCTCCAGGTCCAGCGCCTCCACCGCCGTGAAAGAGCCGAAGCGCCGGGTCAGCCCCTTGGCATGGAGGGCCAGCGTGCTCCCGCCGGGCGCGGTTGACAGGCAGGGTGCCGGGCGGTGGCTCACGCCGCCTCCCTCCCCTGGGAGGTCAGCTCGAAGAAGGCGTCCTCAAGCCCGGGGGGACTGGGCAGCGCCGTCAAACCCTGCGTCTGGGCGAATCGCCTCGCCTCCTCCACCTGTTGCTCGGTGTCGCAGGCCAGGCGCAGGTCGTTGCCCACGCGGCGCACATCGCCCAGCTCCAGCCGGCTGAACCCGCGCTCGATGAGCCGGCCGCCCCCGCCGGCCACCACCAGCAGCCGGCGCCGCACGGCGGAGGCGACGGAGGCGGGCGGACCATCGGCCAGGACGTGGCCTTGATGGAGCAGCTGGATGCGGTCGCAGCGCGCCGCCTCGTCCATGGCGGGCGTGCTCACCCACAGGGCCATGCCCTGCCCGGCCAGCTCGCCCAGCAAGTGCCAGAACTCCTGCCGGCTGACGGGATCCACGCCGGTGGTGGGTTCGTCCAGGATGAGGAGGCGCGGTTCGTGCAGCAGGGTGCAAGCCAGGGCCAGCTTCTGCTTCATGCCGCCCGAGAGGGCGCCGGCCCGGCGCCGGGTGAAGGGTTCGAGGCGGGCGAAGGCGAGCAGGCGCTCGCGCCGCCGCCGCCACAGGGCGGCGGGCAGGCCGTGCAGCTCGGCGAAGAAGCGCAGGTTCTCGTCGACGCTGAGATCGGGGTAGAGACTGAAGCGCTGCGGCATGTAGCCGAGCAGGGGCCGGATGCGGGCCGTCTGGGTGGCGCAGTCCAGTCCCAGCACGCGCGCCGATCCTCCATCGGGCCGCAGCAGGCCGCAGACGATGCGCATGGCCGTCGTCTTGCCCGCGCCGTCGGGACCGATCAGGCCCAGCGTTCCGCCCGCCCCCAGCTCCAGGGACAGGCTGGCCAGCGCGGGGCGTCCGGCCCAGGCGCGGCGCAGGGAATCGACGGCCAGGACTGGCGGACTCATGGCGTGTCCGCCAGGATGACCTCCGCCGGCATGCCGATGAGCAGCCGGCCCGCCGGGTTCTCCACGGTGGCGCGCACGGCGTGGACCAGCTGGGCGCGGGCCTCGCGGGTCTGGGTGTTGCGCGGCGTGAATTCCGCCACGGAGGAGACCCAGGAGACGGTGGCGGGGAAGGATTCGCCGGGAAAGGCGTCGACCTCCAGCTGGAGGGCCAGCCCCGGACGCACCAGGCCCAGCTCCGGCGCACCCAGGTAGAAACGCAGCTCCAAGTGCGAGAGGTCGGCCAGGAGCAGGGCGGGCTGCCCGGGGGCCAGCCATTCGCCGGGTTCGGCGTAGCGCTCCAGCACCGTTCCCGGACCCGGCGCGGTCAGCACCGCGTCGGCCAGGAGACGGTCCTGCACGGCGAGGGTGGCCTCCAGGGCCAGACGCTCGGCGGCGAGGGCCTCGCCCTCGTGGGTCGCGGCCAGGCGCCGCGCCACCCACTGGTCGCGCTGGGCGCGGGTCTCGTCCAACAGCTGGTCGGTGGCGCTGCCGGCGGCGTGCAGGGCCGTCACGCGCTCCAGGGTCCGCTCCGCCAGTTGGAGGGCGGTCTCCGCCTCCCGCCCGCCGTCATTGGCCCGCTTGAGGCGGGCAGCCAGGGTGGCCAGGCCGGCCGCGCTTTGGGCCCGCTGCAGCTGCTGCAGGGAAAGGTCAAGCACCACCAGCGTGTCGCCGGCGGCCACCACCCCGCCCTCCACCGCCCGCACCTCCAGCACGCGGGCCGCCAGGGAGGGCGCCAACCGCAGATCCGTCGCCTCGAGGCTGCCCGCGGGCCGTCCGCCCCCCGCCTTGCCACCACAGCCAACGGCCAGAAGGCCGGCCCCCAGAGTCAGGAGGACCTGGCGGCATCGCCCATGGGTCCAGCGTGAACAGCTCATCATCGCCTCACCTTCCCTTGGCCAGCCGAAGCTGGTTCTCCGCCAGGCGCAGGCGGGCCGCGCCCAGGATCTCCTCGAGGCGGGCCTGCCGCGCGTCATCCGCGGCGTCCAGCCATTCGCGCTCGGTGGCCATCCCTTCCCGCCAACGGCTCTCCACCAGCTCCAGTCGCCGCTCCTCGACCTGCACCCGCCGCGCCGCCTGGTCCAGGGCCAGCTCCTCGCTCCGTCTCAGCTCCAGGACGGCGGCCAGCCGCGCCACCTGGCGACGCTCGGCCTCGGCCAGGCGCTGCTCCAGCGCGCGCCGCTCCCAGGCCGCCTCGCTGCGCCGCAGACGCCCCAGGCCATGATCCCACAGGGTCCAGCGCAGGCGCAGCTGGGCGCTGCCGTAGTCCATCCATTCATTGGTGATGGGATCCACGCCGGGTCGCGCCAGGTGCCAGGCGGCGCCGGCCTCCAGGCGCGGGCGCAAAGCGGCGGCGCGCTCCGCCTCCACGGCGCCGGCCACCGAGAGGCGGGCGTCAAGGGCACCCAGCGCGGCGGGACGGATGGGGGGCAGGCCAGGATCCAGCCACGACGGCCCGAGATCGCCCCGCGGCACCACGGCCCGCCCGGGGGAGCCGCAGAGCGAGCCCAGCTCCAGCCGGGCCACGGTCATGGCGCCGCGGCGACGCTCCTCCTCCTGGCGCACGGTGAGCAGGCGGCTCTCGGCGAGCAGCTCGGCCTCCTCGCCGCCCAGGCCCGCCGCTCGACGGCGGCCCAACTCCTCGTGGTGACGCTGCAGGCGTCCCAGCGACAGGGCCGTCGCCTCCCAGGCCGCCTGCGCCACCATGGCCTCCAGCCAGGCGACGCGCAGTTCGCCGGCCAGACGCAGGCTGTCGGCCATCAACTCCTGGTCGCGGACCACGGCCTGGGCCGCCGCCGCCACCTCCCCGGCGCGCAGGGCGCCCCCGGCGTAGAGGGTCCAGCTGGCGGCCAGGGCGGCGTCCACCGTGCGACCGTCGCCGAAGGAGATGGAGCGGCCGGGGATGTCCAGCTCCTGGGTGCGACTCACCCAACCCGTCGCCAGATCGAAGCCGAGCACCGGGGCGCGCCGGGCGGCGGCCTGGCGGCGGGCATCCAGCGCGGCCGCGAGGACATGACGGGCGGCGACGGGACTCTCCGCGGTCTGCCAGGCGCGCTGGAGGAAGGAGGCCAGATCCAGGCTGTCCGCCGGCATCTCCCGGGCCTGGGCGGCCAGAACGGCCGCCAGGACGATGAGCAGGCCCTTCATGGCTTCACCTCCGGAGCGAGACCGCCGCGCAGGACGGATTCGATCGAGGCCTGCAGGCCGCGCCGGGTGGCCTCCTTCCGCAGGTTGGTGCCCAGCACGGCCTGGAAGAGGGGCTCCATCAGCACCAGGCCGTAGCTGATGGAAAGCAGCAGGACGAGGAGGTGGTCGGCCGGCACCGGCCGCAGCCGGCCATCGGTGACGGCCGTCTTCACCGCCGCCGAGAGGCGCTTGCGCAGGCCGAGGGGACCGTGCGGCCCCAGCTCGGGCAGAATCTCCCTGAGCACGCCACCCTCGGCCCCGATCTCCCGCCGCAGGAGGCGCGCCGTCTCGGGGTGATCCTGGAACCAGGCGTGCAGGCGGCCGGGGAAAGTGGCGAGCAGCTCCTCGAGGGGCAGGACCCCCAGGCGGCCCTCCGTCTGGTGGCGCAGCACCTTGAGCAGCTCCACCGTGAGGACGCGGCGGTAGAGGGCGGCCTTGCTGCCGAAGTAGTAGTGGACAAGGGCCTGGTTGAGGCCGGCCGCCTCGGCGATGGCGCGGGTGGAGGCGGCGTGGAAGCCGTCGGCGGCGAAGCGCAGGCGCGCCGCCTGGAAGAGGCGTCCGGCCGGCGTGTCGGCGGGCGGCTCGCGCCAGGACTCGGGCAGTTGGTCGGCGGCGGGGATGGCCTCGCCGGGTGGCGGGATGATGGACACGGGGCGCTCCCTTGGTCAAATGCCTTAGTCAACCGACTAAGGCGGTTGAATGATAAGAGGTGGCAGCGGGGAAGTCAAGGGCGTGGGCGGATAGAATTGCCCCCGCCGGCGGGAGCCGACGGGGGCTGTCTGCGGCAGTCGCGGGGGATGGTCCGCGTCGGGCGGACCCACCCACAGGGATGCGCGACAGGCGGGATCAGGGCAGGAGGAGGCTGAGCCGGTAGAGGCGCATGGCCGGCCCCGGCGTGGCCGGATCCACCCAGAAGGTGTCCGTCGTGGTGGCCAGGTACTCCCAGGGCTGGTACCAGCGTTCCCGGTGCCAGAGGTGGTACTCGAGGGCATTGAGGGCGCGGTCCCAGTCCAGCTGCATGACGCCGCTGCCCAGATTGGTGATATAAAGCGGTGGCACCTGGCAGACCTGGTGCTCCACCCCGGCGCCAAGGGTAATGTAGAGGGGATCGTTGTCCATGTCGCGGAAGAGGGCGTTGTCCACCCACAGGGTTTCGATGCCGCAGTCCTCGCCCTGGAGGATGATGTAGCAGAGGGCGCCGGGCCCCTGGCCGCCCGCGGTGCCGCCCAGGATGGCGTGGTCGATGGTGAGCACGCTGTTGCCGTTGGCGCCCGCATCCTCCCAGTAGAAAAAGGTGGGCGTGTGGGCCAGCATCACCTCGCCCTGCTGGATGGATTGGATGGTGACGCGGTCCCGGTTGTAGTGGAAGTCCAGCGTGTAGCCGCGCAGGTCGGAGACGGCCGCGTCCACCCTAAGCTCGACGGTGACCAACTGGCCGGGCTCCACCACGATGGGTGCCACCTGCAGCTGGAGGGACTGCCCCAGGGCGGGGCGCAGGCCCAGGAGAAGGGCGGTCAGGAGGAGGATCAAGGCGCGCATGTGGGGCTCCTTCCACGGGTCGGTCGCCGCAGGCCGTTGCATGGTGGAAAGGCGGGGACGGCCCGCGCCGCCCCCGCCTGGACATGAACCTTTACTTGACGAGGACCAGCTTCTTCTGGTCCATGAAGCGTCCCGCCTCGAGGCGGTAGACGTAGACGCCGCTGGCCAGGCCACTGCCGTCCAGCCGCGCCTCGTGGAAGCCGGCCTCGCGGGAGCCGCTGGCCAGCACCATCACCTCCTGTCCCAGCGCGTTGAAGAGGACCAGCCTCACGTCGGCGGCCTCGGGCAGCGCGTAGCGGATGGTGGTGGTGGGGTTGAAGGGATTGGGGAAATTCTGCGAGAGAGCGTAGGCGGTCGGCAGGGCCTCGCCGTTGACGACGCTCAGCGCCACCGTCTGGTTGTGGCTGTTTCGACCCTCGGCAGAAACCAACTCAGGATTACTCCCCTCGCCAAAGCTAAGGTGGATCTGGCTTCCGGCAGGTATCTGGCCATTAAGGGAGACGGCGTCCACGACCCACTCGCCGCCGTCGCGGTAGAAGAAGACTGGGAAGGAGGCCGTTGCCGACAACAGCGTACCCGGACAGGTGATTTGGGCACTGAAGCCCTTGACGCTGCCGCTCAGGGTCAGCTCGTGGCCGCTTGACGCCGTTCGCAGCACCAGCTCGGCTGGTCCGCCAGCAATGCGGCTGTCGAAGTCCAGTTGGGGACCGCCCTCGCCATAGTTCATCGAGAAGATCATCAGGTCCTCGAAGTTGATGCGGCTGTCCGGTTGGGGCAGGCCGTAGTTCGAATAACCTGAAGTCGGCGCGACGTTGTGCTCGGGATCGAAAGCCGGGTGGCCACTGGTTGTGCCGTAGGATCCAGCCAGTTCGGTCATGTCCGCGGAGAAGACTTTCCCATCGTAGTCGTCGGGAATGATCGGGGTCGCCTGTTTCGCCCAGTCGCCCAGGAAGTAGTTGGTGGCGGCGCCGCTCACAGCCGCTGCTTCGCCATGGGCGCAATCGTAGGCCACCACGGCGTAGTCGTAAATGCCGCGGCTGACCGCGTAGTCTCCGCCCCAATAAATGTCGTCGTAACCCGTGGCACTGGGATCGGTGATGGTCGCAATCAACATGAAAGGATCGACGCCATAAACCTTCGGCGTCGTGACGCCTGCTCCCAGGTAAGGATAACCAGGACGCAGGGCCCGGTAAATCTTGTAGCCATCGTGGCCGCTGGCCACTGCCCAGTCCAACCGCACGGTCCCATGGCCCGGATCCAGATCCAGGGCTGTCGCCGGCTGGGGCAGGGCCGTGTCCAAGATGAAAGTGCTGGTCAGGGTAGAAGGATGTACGAAGCCAGCCTTGTCGTAGAGCTGGAACTCCACCGTGTGCATGCCATCGGCAAGCACAAAGGGACCAACTACTCCGCTCCAAGTGGGGCTGTCCGGCGTGACCGTGACGACAGTGCTGTAACCGCCGCCGTCGACCTGCGCAAGAATCGTTCCCAGCATCACGTCGTCCTCGGCGTGCAGCGTCCAGGATGGACTCTCAGCCAGGCAGGCGTTGTGCGCCGGGCCATCGGTGATCTCGAAGATCGTGGGGACGGTCGTGTCCAGATAAAAGGTATTGGCCAGGACCGTCGGATGCTGGTTCCCCGCCTTGTCGAAGAGGCGGAAATCCACCGTGTGGTAGCCGTCCGCCAGGCCAAAGGCGTCGACGGACCAGGTGTAGTCGTCGTCATCCACGCTGGCCGGGCCCTGCAGGGTCCAGATCCCGCTGTCCACGCGATGCTCCACGTGGCCCAGCAGGTGGCTGTCCACACCGTGCAAGGTCCAGGTGGGATCCGCCGTCACGTAACTTGCGCTCAGCGTCGGATCCTGCGTGAATGTGGAGGGCACTGTGCCGTCGATAGTGAGGATCTCGTCCGTGTCAAGGGTGAACTCCAAGGGCTGGTTGTTGAAGTCGCGCACCAAGGTCGTTTCACGGAGGTGGAAACTGGTCGTGAAGGGAGCTTCAGGCTGGCTGGTGGCGTTGAAGACCAGGTCGAAGAGGTCCGCTGCCGCATATCGCGTGCCGCCCAGGATGCTGAAGTCTGCCAGCAGGTGGCCGGCCGATGGCGAGATGACCTGGCCGAAGGTGCCGGCCTCAGTCAACAATACGGTGTAACTCTGCAAGGTCAGGACAGAAGGATCGAAGACTACTTCGATGCTCACGCCCCGCCAAGCGGTACTCGACGCGCCCGTGCTCAGCCGCAGGGTTGTCGTCGCCGGATAGGGTGCGCCGTTGTCGTTCACGCTGATCAGGCTGTTGTCAAGGGCCTGGTAGATCGTGACAACGGGGTCACCCGTGTTGGTCATCCAGGGCTCGAAGGTGACGTAGTCCGTCACGCGGACGCCCGTCCCATCAACGTTCAGCGTCGGGTGGTAGGGGCCGCTGGGAGATCCCCACCAATTGTCGGAGGCGTTGACCATGACCGGGCCGCTGATGTTCACCACGCCCCAGTATGTGTCGTAGAATTGGTTGTTGTGGATGTTGAGGTCATCGGCGTCATCATTGGATTCGACCATGATCGCCACAGCATCATGCTCTGCCTTGTGGTCCACCAGATCATAGATCGCGTTGCCTGTGACGATGGCACCCGGGGTGTTGCCTTCCAAGCCTATGCCGTGCGCCCACAAGCCCTCCAGATCGTGGATGGTGTTGTTCAAGATCTGTGGATTGACCAAGCGACCAGTGTAGATGGGATTCGAGCTGCCGCCCATGTTCATGATGATGCCGTAAGCACCCTTGAGATTGTCGGCGCTACGGATGTTATGGATGTGATTTTGCTGGATCACCACATTGGTCGCGTCATACGTCGCGTTCGTCCAACCTACCGCGATTCCGCCGCCGCCGCCATTGGCGTGTCCATGCACCATGCTGATCTCGTTGTCCTCGACCGTGATCCCATTGATGGCAGAGGCGTTGCTGACGATGGTCATGCCGTAGGCGTAAGCACTGGTTGTGCCTGTACCGATGTCGTTGAAGTGGCAATTGCGCACCGCCAGCAGGTTCTTGTCTTGCGCAGTCAGGCCATAGTGCCCATTCGGGTTGGTGACGGTGAAGCCATCCACGGTCACGTTGTCGCCCTGGACATTCAGAACCACGTCGGTGGTGCCGGAGATGGTCGTCAAGGCCGCTCCGCCCGTGGCGACCAGATTCAGGTTGGCGGGCAGGGTCAGGCTGCCCGGATAGGTGCCGGGCAGGACGTAGACGGTGCTGCCGGAGACCATGTTGATCGCGTCCTGGATCGAGCTGCCGGGGCCGACCCACAGAGTGCTGAAGTCGCCCTGGAAACCGGGTGTGCCAGGCTCTGTGTCTGTGCCGCTGCCCAACCAAGGAGAGAAGTCGATATCACCAATAACAGCGGCGGCGAAATCATCTGGATCGACCGATCCCCACCAGTTGTATTGGGCATCCTGCACGCTGGTCAAGGCGGGGGCTGCATAGTACCACCCGTCATTTCCCGCGAAGGAGTTGTCATTGAGATGTGTGGCGATTTCGCCACCAGAGCCGTAGGCAACCACGCCCCAACCCCAATCGTGGATGGAACAGGCTCCGGCCGTGATGTCGATCTGGTCCATTGCGATCGAACTCGAGGCGGAGAGGCCATAGCCGGTGCCTTGGCCTCCGAAATCGCAGGCGTCCAACGTAACGGATAGGACGCCACGCGCAGCAGAACCCGCTACATTGCTCTCGCCGAATGGAGATGGCGCTGCCTCGCTATGCATCCCGCCATCGTTCAGAAGGGACATTCCACTCAAGACGGACGCGTAGAATCCGTTGCCAGAGTTAATATCGGAATTGATGATCGTCAGGCCGGTCGCATCGGCATTGGTGTCTTGGCAATAGACGGCCGGCATGCCGTTGGTCAACTGAGAATCCATGATGTTAATGTCGCCAGCCGAGATCATAAGGATGCACGCAGCCGCCCACCCGGTGCCGGTGTACATGTTGTCCGCGACATTGCAGCCATCGATCGTGCCAGACGTTGTACCCCAGAACTGGATACCGTTCTGTGCTGTCACATTGGTGGCGCCGGCACCGATTGCCTCGCAGTCGACGACGTTGGCCGTGAGGTTGCCGTTGCCGTTGAGGACGATGCCGCCCTTCTGGTACCCTGAAACATTCACGTCCGTCAGCGTCACTTCGTAGGGACCGGCTGTGTTGTTGTATGCGTATACGCCAACGCCGTGCTGTGCGCCGCTGAAGGGTGTGTCCATGACATCAACAACGTGTACGTCGGTCAGACCACCGCTGGCGTTCCAGAAGGCGACACCCTGGAAACGATAGTTGGAGTTGCCCCGACCGTCACCATCCACGGTCAACCCCTCAATCAATGTTCCATCGCATCCGTCGATGAAGACGATCGGATAGTTTGCTGCCGATGTGGTGTAACCGAGGGCCAGATCAACAGGCGAGAGAACCGTCGTGCTTGTCGCACCAGCTCCTCGAATGATCAGGTTGTCTGTGGTGATGTGGAGCTGTTCCTCATAGGTCCCAGCCCCAATCCGCACCACATCACCGCTGGCGGCGATGTCGATCGCCGCCTGGATGCGCGGAGCAATGTCCCGGCTCTCAGGGTAGCCGCCTGCATCAGAAAAAGTGCGTGGATTGAACGTACCGGACAAGGTGACCGCACCATGGGCAAAGGTGTTGCTCGTCCAGATCTCCTCCCAGTCGAACTCGTCGTTAAGATAGCCGCCGGTGTTGCCGCGGGCCCAGAAATAGTGGTCCGTAGCGTTGGCGAAGGTATTGCCTGTGATGATGGCGCCACCAACCGGATGAAGGATCCAACCCTGCGCCGGGTTGGCACCGTTCCATCCGCGGAAGCACATGGCATAAGGATAGATCGTGCCGGTGAACACGTTTCCCGTGACAATGCGGCCACTGCGAAGTCCCGTGTCGCCTGCGCCGTTGTTGATGGAAACCAATGCGTTGTGGAACACATTGTTGGTGATCTGATAGCTCTGGATGATGTCGTGGGCGGCGTCCCACTCTCCCATGTAGAAGGCGCCTTGGTCTGCCGAGGTATTGATCTTGCAGGCTGTCATCGTGAAGGCGTCGCCGACGACTTCGATGGTCTTGTTACTCGACACCACATTGTTGACGATGTTGTCGCCGATCTCCAGACCTTGCAGCGTGACGCTGTTGGCCTGAACGAAGATGCCGGAGGGACCGAAATTCGCCGTAGAGTTGGTGGTGATCACCGCTGCCACGTCTTCCGCATTGGTGATGGGATCCCCATCGTCGTCCACACCCACAATTGTCACTTCTTTGTTGATGTACAGTCCAAACTGGTAAGGGCCTGTCTCTGCGAAGACGCCTCTGTTGCTGGCAGTCTCGTAGTACTGCCCGGGTCCAACCATGATCACGTCTCCGTCCTCGGCGTCATCGATCGCGGCTTGGATGGTGGCGTAAGGAACTGGCACGAGACGATCCGTCGCCAAGGCACTTGAGAAAGCCAAGGTGACGGTCATGAGGGCCAGGCAAGCTTTGCACCCTCGGTTCATGAATCCTCCAGTGGTGTTTGCAGCGTAATCGAAATCACGCTGTGTGTGACGCGGCCGGCCGGAACTCCACGGCTCCGGCCGGCCACCCTCCTCTGTGTTACTTGACGAGGACCAGCTTCTTCTGGTCCATGAAGCGTCCCGCCTCGAGGCGGTAGACAT
The DNA here is from genome assembly GCA_030685015.1 of bacterium. Classification (NCBI taxonomy): domain Bacteria; species bacterium. Next base: position 34,383 of record JAUXWS010000036.1, on the reverse strand, counting down.
AGACGCCGCTGGCCAGGCCACTGCCGTCCAGCCGCGCCTCGTGGAAGCCGGCCTCGCGGGAGCCGCTGGCCAGCACCATCACCTCCTGTCCCAGCGCGTTGAAGAGGACCAGCCTCAGGTCGGCGGCCTCGGGCAGCGCGTAGCGGATGGTGGTGGTGGGGTTGAAGGGATTGGGGAAGTTCTGCTCAAGCGCGTAGCTGGTGGGCAGCAGGGCCTCCAGCCCCAGCGTCGCCACATCCAGCGGCTGGTTGCGCGCGTCGCGGCCATCCACGGCGGCCAGCACCGGCGTGGTCTTGCCCGCGAAATGCAGGGCGACCGTGCTGCCGTCCACCAGGTTGCCGGACAGGGAGACGGCGTCCACGACCCAGGCCCCGCCGTCGCGATAGAAGAAGACGGGGAAGTCCGCCGTGGCAGCGAGCAGGGCGTCGCTGCTCTCGATGCGGGCGCTGAAGCCCTTGAGCTGGCCGGACAGCACCAGGTGGTAGCCCTCATCGGCCGGCTGCATGCGCAGCGCCAGCTCACCGGTGCCCGTTGCCGCCGTGATGGGCAGCTGCGGACCCGAGGGGCCGAAGTTCATGGCGAAGATGATGAGGTCCTCGAAATTCACCAGCGCCGTGTTCTCGACGGTGGCGGGCAGACCGTAGCTCGACCAGTCGTCCGTGGGGCCGATGTTCATCTCCATCTCGGGATTGGTGGAGGGCGTGGTACCATAGATGGGGGCCAGCACGTTCAAGTCGTCCGTGTGGACCACGCCATCGTAGCCGCCAGCGCCTGCCACATCGCCCAGGAAGTAGTTGGTGGCGCTGGCCACGGCGCTGCGCGTCTCGTTGTCGGCGCAGTCCACCGCCGCCAGGACGAAGTCGTAGACGCCGCGCGTCGCGAAGGTGTTGGCGGTGTCGAAGTGGTAGGTCCCGCCCAGCGCGATGCCGGTGGTGCTGCCGTCCCCGGCGCCCAGGCCATCCCAGGCCGCCGGCAAGCCGCCCGGATAGGGATACTGGTTGTCCGGGTCGACGCCGTGGCGCTTCTTCCAATAGAGTGTGTAGCTGGTGGGACTGCCGCCGCCCGCCGTCCAGTAGAGGTCGCAGGCGTGGAAGGCCGGACGCGCGTCCAGGCCGGCCGGAGCGTCAGGCGCCATCGTGTCGCGGATGAACTGGTCGGTGGCGATCGCCGAGTAGTTCACGCCGTCGGTGGCGCGGAACTCGACGGTGTAGAGGCCGTCCGTGCCGACCGCGACGTCGTAGTCATCCAGGCTCCAGGTGGTGGCGCCAATGCCCGTCGCCACCGGGCTCCAGCCGCCGCCGTTGACCTGCACCTCGACCTTGTCCAGGCCGATGTCGTCGCTGGCGGACAAGTCATAGTAGACGTGGCTCGTATTGAGGCACTCGTGGCCCGGGCCGGTGCCCTCGACGATGGTCATGATGGGCAGGCCGCCGTCGATGGTGACCGTCTCGACGCCATCCAGCGTGATCGGCGTGATGGGCTGGTTGCTCAGGTTGCGCAGCAGCGCGGAGTTCAGCTGGATCGTCGCCAGGCCTGCGGCCGCGCCGTCGAAAGTGATGGTGAAGAGGTCCGCCGGGGTCGTCTGCCCGGCGGTGACGCCGGGGATGGCGATGGAGACGTCGATGGTGGTGAAGCTGCCCGACGTGGACGAGGTCCAGTACATCAGCGGACCGTCGGGATGGCTGAAGTTGAAGGTGAAGGCGGTCCGGTCCAGCAGGTCCTCGTTGTAGCTCAGACTGACGTTGACGCCGCGCCAGGTGGCGGAGGGCAGGCAGGCCACGGTCAGGTCCGTGGTCAGCGGGCTGCCCGGGGCGTCCAGGGCGATCCAATCCGCCGTGACGCGCTGGTCGATGGTGGCGCCGGACAGCCAGGGGTCGAAGAGGACATGGTCGCTCACTTCCACACCCAGACCGCCCGGGTTCAAGGTCGCATGGTGCGGGCCGGTGGCATCGCCCCACCAGTTGCCGGTGGCATCCGTCGTGCCCAGCGGCGAGGTGTCCTCGACGCCGTAAGCATTGCCGGAAAGGTCGCAGGCGTGGATCGAACAAACGGAAGCATCGGTGGCATTGTACCCGACGGCTACGCCGGTGGTGTTTCCGTTGATGGTGGAACTGGAGATCGCGGCGCTGGTGCCCGTTCCCCAGTAGTCCGTCACCAGCACGCCGGCCGAGGTGGAGCCGTCGGTGGAGGCCACACCCAGGCAGTTCGTGATGGTGCAGCCGGTCACGGTGCCGCCGCCACCACCGCCGAACTCCACACCGTAGTCCAGCCAGTCGCCGGAGCCCTTGCCCGTGTAGGTGCAGTTTTCAACGGTGACGACCGGGTTGGGGGTCTCCACGTTGCCGCGGACGTGCACGCCGATGCGCTCGATGTTGGCGAAGGTCGTGTTCTTGATCAGGCTCGTGCCCTTGTAGCAGACGACGCCGCGCCCGTAGTACAGGCCGTGGCGCACGTTCTGGATCGCGCAGTCCATCACAGTCAGGTTGCCGCGGGTCTGGACTGCGTGGTGGACCGTCTGGCCCAGGCAGTCCACGCCCAGGTTCTGCAGGGTGGCCGTCACCCCGGAGGCGACATAAATGAAGGCTTCGCTCTGGACGTTGCCGCCGTTGGTGGTACCCGTACCGGGCTTGACCAGGGTTGTGGCGGCCGAGGCGCCCAGGACTGTCATGTTCTTCGTCACAGCCAGTTGTCCGGGCTCGATGTAACTGCCCGCTGCCACGTGGACCGTTCCGCCGCCGACGACGCGGGCCAGGGCCGGCGTGATGGTGCTGTAGGGATGGTAACGGCCGCCCAGGTCGCTGCCATAGGAGGTGGTGGCGTCGACATAGACGACGGAGAGAACCGCCGGCGAGACGCGCTGGTCCTCGATCACCGCCTCGTTGTTGGCGTTGGCCATGGCCACGATGTCGGTGTAATAGAGAGGACCAACGTTGCTGAGGATGGCGACGTCGTAGACGTTGGCCTGGACGCCCAGGCCCCAGGTATTGCTCGTGAAGGTGAGGTTGCCGCCTTCCAGCACCCAGCCTTTGGTGTTGTAGGTGTGGTTGTTGGAGATGAGGCCCGTGTGCGTGCCGCTGATGTAAGCGGGTTGCCGCAGGTCGCGGAAGGTGTTTCCAGTGATCAGGATGCCGGAGTTGCCTCCCGCATTGAAGACCATGGCGCGGCTGACCTCGCCGTCGCCGATGACGAATTGGCCCCAGATTTCCGTGTTCTGGAGCGTGAAGTCGGAGGCGGCGACACGGATGATGTTCTGCTCGCCGGTCTTGTCCGTTTTCTCGATTTGCAAATCCTGGATCGTGGCGCCGGCGGCATAGACCTGGATACGATCGCCCGTGCCGGAGACCTGGATCGTCGTGGCGGTGCCGGCCCCCTGCAGGGTGAGATTGGGCACATTGAAGGCGACGACTGACGGCAGGACGTACGTACCGGCGGCTACGTTGATCACGTCCCCGGCGCCTGCCACAGTGAAGGCGGCCGGGATCGTGGGCTGGTCTGCCGGCACGTTGATGGTCGCGGCCAACGCCCCCTGGGCGAGGACCAGGGCCAGCACGCCCAATGCCATGGACTTTCTCATGATCATGTTCTCCCGTTGTTGCGCGGCGTTCTCGTGGCAGATGCGCGCCGCGCGGTGACACAACCGGCCGGCGCCGCGCGGCGCCGGCCGGTCCCTCGCTCGTTCACTTCACCAGGATCATCTTCTGCTGCGCCACGCGGCCATCGGCCTCGAGGCGGTAGATGTAGAGGCCGCTGGCCAGGGCCGAGCCGTCGAAGCTCAGCTCATGGACGCCGGCGCTCTGGGGGCCGTCCTGCAAGAGGACCACCTGCTGGCCCAGGCTGTTGTAGATGGCCAGGCGGGCCGCGCCATCCGCCGCCAGGCTGTAGCGGATGGTGGTGGTGGGGTTGAAGGGGTTGGGATGGTTCTGCTCCAGCGCGAAGACGGCGGGCTGCACGGGCGGCGCGTTCGTCGCTCCCGCCAGGGGCAGGATCTGGTTGGCCTCGTCGCGGCCCTCGGCGCCGGCCAGGCTCACTTGCGCGCCCTCGGCGAAGCGCAGGCTGACCACCGTGTCGCTGGAAAGCAGGTCGGCCAGGCCCACCACGTCCACCGTCCAGCCCGTGGCCGTGCGGTAGAAGAGGACCGTGCCGTGGGTGCTGGTCGCGGCCAGCAGCTCCGCGTCCGTCGCCAGGTCGGCGGTCAGGCCCAGCAGGGCGCCGTCCAGCAGGAGCTGGCGCTCGGCGCCGTGGCCGGCCAGGGTCAGCGCGCCGGCGGCGTCCAGGCCGCGTCCACCCGCGTCGCCTTCGCGGCGGATCTGCAACAGGGGTGTGGAGCAGCCGCCCCGGTAGTTCATGGCGAGGACGATGAGGTCCTCGAAGTTGAGCAGGCCGTCGGGGCCGGGCAGGCCGAAGCGGCTCCAGTCATGGGTGGGCGCCACATCCATCTCCTCGTTGGCGGGAGCGGAGGCGTTGCCGTACTCGGTGCCCAGGAAGTTCAGGTCGTAGATGCAGACGAAGCCGTCATAGGGCTCGCTGTAGCCGGCCGGGTCCGCCCAGTCGCCCAGGAAGTAGTTGGTGGCGGAGGCCTGGTTGCTGAGGGCGGGGGCGTTGACGCAGTCCACCGCGACCAGCAGGTAGTCGTAGATGCCGCGGTCGGCGTAGGTGTCGGCCGGGAAGACGTCGAAGAAGCTGGTCGCCCCCGCATTGATGTCGTCATCCACCAGGGTGTAGCCCGCGGGCCAGGGGGTGGCGGTGGCGGGGGGACGGCCGCCCGGGTAGGGGTAGTCGCTGCCGCGCTTGGCCCGCCACAGCTCGTAGGTGTCCAGGTTGGAGCCGGCGGTCCAGGTCAGGTGGACCTCATGGTCGCCGGGCATGGCGAGCAGATTGGTCGGGCCGGTGGGCGCCTGTGTGTCCTTGTGGAAGGTCCAGGTGTCGGTCGTGAAGGAGTAACCCACGTCGTCCCAGACATCCCAGCTGATGGTGTGGTCCCCCTCGCCCAGCAGGGAGATGTCCACGAAGAAGACGTCGAAGAAACTGTCCGCCGGGAAGTCCGGGGGGACCGCCGGGTGCTTGATGCCGTCGTTGTTGAACTCGTAGTCGATGCGGTTCAGGTTGACGTTGTCTTCGGCGTCCAGGGTCACCCAGAAGCCGGCGTTGAGGCAGTCCTCCGTCGGGTGGCTCACAACCAGAGTCGGCGCCAGGTCGTCCACCACGATGATGGCGTCGTCGCCGCCGGCGGCGTAGATGGGCTGGTTGACCGGGCTGCGCATCACCACCTGGCTGATGTGGACCAGGGTGGCGATGTCGTCCACGCCGTCGCTGATGCCGTCGAAGTGGAGGTCGAAGAGGTCCAGCGGGCCGGTGATGCCGCCGGTGGGTCCCAGGATGGCCAGCGTCGCCTCGATGGGGTTGGTGCCCAGGTTGTACATGATCGAGGCGTAGTCGGGCACCCAGAGCGGGTCGAAGGTGAGGGCGACGGGAGTCAGCACGGCGTCGTCGTAGGCGATGAAGACCGTCACCGAGCGGAAAGGCTCGGCGCCGCCCTCCAGCGCATAGTGGACGATCGCCTCATCCACGTAGGGCGGGTCGTCGTTCTCGGCGATGTGCTGCCAGGCCGGGGTCTGGGTCACGGTGTAGGGCAGGGACCAGCTCATGCCGGCCGCGCACTCGCCGGCGATGTGCGGATAGTGGGTGTCGTCGTCATAGACGAAGGCGCCGGACGAGTGTTGCTCACCCGCCAGCCAGTAGCTGCCGGCGTTGATGGCCGCCTCGTTGCCGGACAGGCAGCTTGCCAGGCTGCCCAGCGCATAGCCCGTGGTCTGCCAGTCCTCGTCGTCGCCCTGGGCGCCCCATTGATGGCTGAAGGCGCCACCGGGGTACTGGCAGTCCAGCAGGGCCGTCTCCAGGGCCGGCAGTTCATCCAGGTGGGTGCCGCTGGCGCAGAAGGCGTCGATCAAGCCGGTCAGGCCCAAGGCGTAGTAGTAGAAGTCGACGTTGGCCCAGCTGGGATCATAGCCCTGATTGTCGCCAAAGGGCTCGTAGTATCCAGGCGCTCCGTCGAAGCTGTCCTGCCATAGGACTTGCGCAATCTGGGCCGCCGCCACATCATAACCGGCCATGGGATAAAGGCCGTCCAGCTTCATGGCGGCCTTGACCCAGGGGGCGACGTCCCAGGGGATGACGCCGTTGGTGTAGCCATAACCGGCGTGATGGTTGCGAATGGCCTCGGCCAGCCCGGTCGGGCTGCCGTGGGTCGCCATCCGCCAGTTCCAGATGGCCACGGCGGCAGCCTGGTAGGTGGCCGGGTTGGCCACGCCGGGAAGGGCGGCGAAATCGACCAGGAAGCAGACGTCCGGGCCGCTCCGCACGTCGGCTGGCCCGCGGGCCACCATGCCGTCGGCGGCGTCCTGCATGGCCGTGAACCACTCCGGGCGAGGGTCATTCAGGTAGCTGCGCAAGATGCCGTTGGCGGTCACGCCATAGAGATTGCGGGCGCTGATCGCGGACGAGTGGAAGAAATCGGTCTGATACCAGTCCCAGCCCCCGTCGTCGGGGTCGCCGTCCGGATCGCCATTGCCGGCATTGTCTTCGGTGATGTCGGCCTGCATCGCGAGGATGTAGTCCACAGCAGCGGCAGCCGCGGCGCCGAAATCGCCCGGATCACCGAAGGCGTCGATGGCCGGGGCTGCGCCCTTGGCCGTGACGGTCATCGGCATGCTCCCGTCGAAGGGGATGGCCGGTTGCGGGGCCGCCCAGCCGGCCGAGCCGGCCAGGCCGAGCAGCACTCCCAGGGTCAGAAGCTGTCGACTCATAATGGGTCCCTCTCTGGTTTCGGATCCGGCGGCGCATGGGGTGAAAGCGTGGCCGGGTCCCGTGGGTGATGTGAATCCGTCGCTTGCGTGTGTCATGTGTCAGCGGAGCAGCAGGGCCCGCTGCCGGCGCGTCTCGGCGCCGGCCCGCAGCTCCAGCAGGTAGACGCCGCTGGCCAGTCCTTCGCCGGACAAGCGCAGGGCGTGGGCGCCGGCGGCCAGTTCGCCCGGCTCCAGGCGGCGCACCAGTTGACCCAGGGCGTTGTAGACAGTGATCTCCACCGGCGCCGCCGCGGGCAGCGTGAAGCGGAGGAGGGTCTCCGGGTTGAAGGGATTGGGGCAGGCGCCCTGGAATGCGAGGGTCGACGGGCGGGGGCCGCCGCCACCGCGCACGGTCAGGGGGGCGTTGGCCCCGTCGCGCAACTCCAGTTCCGCCACGCGCAGGCCGGCGGGCGGACCGGCGGGGCCGAAGTCCAGCTCGGCCAGGAGGGCGGCCGGATCCTCTCCCGGGAGCAGGATGCGGTCGAGCAGGAGCCGGCCGGCCCCGCCTTGCACGATGCGCGCCTCGCCGCCAGCCTCCACGGTGGGGGCGGCCCCTGACGCGTCCCATTCCAGGAGCAGATGCAGGCCCAGCCAGTCCGCCTCACCCGCCAGGGCCAGGGCCAGGCGGGATCCCGTCCAGCACAGCGCCAGTTCCGCTCCGCCGTCCGCGCCGCGGAGCGCCGGATCCTTGTCCGGGGCGCCCGCCATCGCCAGGACCGGGCCGAAGGGACCGTAGTTCATGGCGAAGATCATGAGGTCATCGAAGCCCACCAGGTTGTCGGTGAGGGGGATGCCGTCGCGGCGATGGTCGTCGGTGGGGCCATAATCCAGGTGCGCATCGTAGAGGAGATCCCCCTCCGCCGTGGCGTAGCCGCCGGCGAGGCGCACCAGGTCCCGCACGAAGACGGTGCCGTCCCAGGCCACCCAGGTGTCGCCCAGGATGTAGTTGGTGCTGCGGTCGCGGGCGCTGGCGTGGCCTGGACCCACGTTGCCGGCATGGTCCAGGCAGAAGGCCACGTAGCGGTAGACGTCCCGCGGCACGACGGGGTCCAGCCAGGACTGGCCGCCGCCTTCATAGGCCAGGGCGAAGCCCGCCGCCAGGGCGGCCGCCTCCGATTCGGGGTAGGGGCTCATGGGGTCGATGTCGTCGTACTCCGGGTAGCGCGGCACGCCGTCGTCCGACCAGCCCCGCCGGTAGAGGCGCACACGGTCGAAGTCGGGGGCGACCGGGTTGTTCCACGTGACGAGGCAGCCCTCGTGGCGGGGCCGGGCGTCCAGCTGGGTCACGTGATACAAGGGAGCCTGCGTGTCCAGGGTGATGTCGTCCGCCAGCGCCAGGCGGTTGCCGTACTCGTCGCGCAGCCAGGCGCGCACCGTCTTCAGCCCGTCGCCGCTGGACAGGGTGAAGGTGGCGGGGGCGGGCGGCGCCTGCCAGGCGGGATCGCTGTTGGCCGGCAGGGCGGGCGATTCGTTCAGCAGCAGGCCGGCCAGGCTGCCGTCCCCGGGGGCCAGGGAGCTGGCGACCAGGGTCTGGGCGGTCCACAGCTGATTGCCGGAGGGGAGAAGGGCGACGATGTCGAAGAGGTAATCCTGGGGCGGTGTCACGTCGAGGGTGAGCAGCACCTCGTCCTCGGCCGCCACGCTGATGGGCAGGTTGTCCGGGTCCCGCAGTGTCAGCGAGACCAGGTCGATCAGGGCCGCGCCGCCGGCGGGATCGACGGCGTGGAAGAGCTGGCTGAAGAGGAGGGCCGGTCCGGCGGGCGCCACGCCGACCACGTCCCCCAGCAGGGTCCAGGTGACGGTGCGCCGGGCGCCCGTGTCGTAGTGGCCGAACCACTGCTCGGGCTGGCCCTCGAAGAGGGTGCCCGGCTGGGGCGGGCCGGCCGGGACCAGCTTGAGGGCGTCCCAGGCGATCTCCGCATTGAAAAGGCGCAGCGGGGGCGAGGCCTCGTCCGGCTCCAGGCTCAGGGTGAGGAGGTACCTGTTCTGGGCCACCTCCCACACCGACCAGAGGCCCAGGGTGGCATCCGGCCCCAGGAAGGCGCGGTAGGCGGCGCGCTCGCCCTCGGCGCCGGCAGTGGCGGCCAACAGCAGGGTGGCGGCCAGGGCCGCATTCCCGAAACAGAGGGACAAGGCAGGGCGGGTGGTCATGCGGGACTCCCTTCCGGTTGCGGGGTCACTGGCCGACGAACTGGGCGCGTACCTGGTAGAAGCGGCGCAGGCCGGGCAGGGGCTCGGGCCAATTGGTGGCGACCGTGCCGCCCAGCAACTGCCAGGGGAGGCTCCACGAGTCGCGGCCGTAGACGCGGTAGCTCTGGGTCCAGCCCTGGGGATCCCATTCGAGCAGGACCTGTTGTCCCTCCTCCTCGTAGTGGATGCGCAGGTTGAAGGAGGTGCAGGGGGCCTGGAGGGCCGCCGGGATGCTGAAGGAGGGCAGGAGCTGGGCGTTCACGTCGAAGAGGAGGTGGGTGGTGGCCTGCAGGTCCACCACGCCGGGCACGGCCAGCAGCACGGGCAGGCGGAAGACGACGCCACTGCCTGTCACATGCAGGCCCGGCCCCAGGATGGCGCCGTTGACGTAGAGTTCGTTGCCGATGATGTCGTGCCAGAAGAAGGTGGGTCCCCCCGCGGTGAACCAGCTGCCCTGCTGGATCTGGTTGCGCTGCAGGGTGACCTGGGCCGGGTCGAAAGGAATGCGGATGTCATAGGACTTGAAGGTCTGGCCGGGCTCCAGCTCCACGCGCACGTCCAGCCAGACGGTGCCGGCCGGTTCGGCGCAGGGGGGCAGGACCAGACGGACGAGGGCCTGGCCCCATGCCGCCGATGCCAGAAGAAACAGCACCGGCAGGCACGGCAAGAGCCGTTGGTATGTACGCATGTGGGGCTCCCTGAAGCTGCGGGGGGTGTAGGTCGACTGCCGCAAACGCGATGGACGGCCACAAGCGGCCGACTGCCCGAACCGGTGCCGTGGCGCCGGTGCGCGTGTGATCGTGGGGGGGGCTTTGGCGCGGAACCCGATCGGCAGCTTGTTGGAGGCAAGCCGGAGAGCGGGACGAGCGTGCAGGGTTGGACGCAAGCATCATGCCAGCAGGCAGGTGCACTGCCCTGTTTCAGGAAAAACAGGTACTTGGAGTGGGTTCCCGTCTGCGTTTCACAAAATGAACCGTTCCAAACTGTTCAAGATCGGGTCGCATGGCTGGAGGCGGAGGGGTCGAAGCGGCGCAGATTGTCATGGAAATAAATTGTCGTCAATCACTTGGCCCGGCCGGAGCGTCACATGGCAGGGGAGGTCCTGCCTGTTGGGATTTGAACATATCGGTCAGACGAGCTCACACCGAGCTTGTGCCCGCCGTCACGCGCACTTCCTATTTTGAGCCGCGCTTTTCCCCGCAGCCAGGCTGGAGTGCCACATGTCCATCGGTCGTCTGCTTTCGCCTCACATCTTCAGCATGGCCCTGCTGTTGTCATCCGCCTGGGCCGTCACCTGGCAGGTGCCGGGCGACTGGCCCACCCTGCAGGAGGCCCTGCTGGCCAGCCAGGACGGCGACACCGTGCTGGCCGCGCCCGGCCAGCATGCCGGGCCGCTGGACTTCCTGGGTCGGCAGGTACGCGTGGCAAGCATGGCCGGAGCCACCCAGACGGCCATCCTGCCGGGCGGGCCGGGGGCCATCGTGCGCTTTGTCGGCGGCGAGGGGCCGGGCGCCGAACTGGAGGGCTTCACCCTCAGCAGCGGATCGTCCCCGGCGGAGGGTGGCGTCTGCGGCGGCGCCATCCGCATCGTGAACGCCTCGCCCCTCATCCGCGGCAACATCATCCGCGGCAACAGCGCCGTGCTGGGCGGCGGCGTCTGCCTGAACGGCGGCGCGGCCCGCCTGCTGGACAACGTCATCGAGCTGAACACGGCGGAGCTGGGCGGGGGTGTCCATGCCCTGGGCGGGGCGCCGCTGCTGGAAAACAACCGCTTCGTGGCCAACCAGGCCCAGGGCGCCGGATTTGGTGGCGGGCTCTCCCTCGAGGCGGCGGCCGCCACGGTGCGGGGCAACGTCTTCCTGGCCAACTCGGCCCGCTTCGGCGGCGCCGTCAGTTGCCGCTGGGAAGGGGAATCCCCCGTCATCTTCCAGCGCAACAGCCTGGCCGCCAACGGGGCGGAGGCAGGCGCCGGCTTCTACTTCCTGCAGGGCACGCCCCTGGTCGAGGCCTGTGTCGTCGCTTTCTCCAGCACGGGAGGCGCCTTCTGGTGCAACCAGGCCGCACCGCGCCTGGGCTGCAACGTGCTGCACGGCAACGCGGGCGGGGAGGACCTGTGCGGCCTGGATCTGGGCGGCAACCTTCTCCAGAATCCCCTCTTCTGCGACTTGGGGGAGGGGGACCTGCGTCTCTCGCCGGGCTCCCCCGCCTGGAGCACGGCCTGCGGCGTGGCCGGGGCCTTCGCCGTGGACTGCGATGGCGTCTCGGTGGATGGCCGCGTCCTCCCCCAGCGGCCGGCCGGCCCCTGGTTGGCCCCGGCCCAGCCCAACCCCTTCAATCCGGGCACCCTGCTGCGCTGGACCTTGCCTGTGGCCGGTCCCGCCACCCTTTCCATCCACAACCTGGCGGGGGAGCGCGTGGCCCTGCTGCTTGAGGCGGATCTGCCCGCCGGCTCCCACCACCTCACCTTCATCGCGGAAGGACGGCTCGCCAGCGGACTCTACCTCGCCGTGCTCGACGCGGGGGAACGTCGCACGGTCCGGCCCCTCCTCCTGCTTCGTTGACGTTTCGCTCCTCCCGCGCCTCCACCTCCTTCTCGACTTCAAGTGTATGAAGATGGCCAATGCGTCACCAGGAATGTGTGCAATATCGGGCACATCCGTCGGAAAACGGATTGGTTGCAAGCTGGGCGATGCACGCTAAGTGCATGAAAATCAATGATTGGCGTGCCTAACAAAATTCTGGCATGCGGCTTGCTAAACGCAGGGGTGATTGTGCCCGAACCTGACGACAAACATTCATTAAATGTATAGGGAACCCCATGAACTGGAAGCACTCCGCCTTGGCCTGCCTGATCCTGCCGGGCGCCCTGGCCATCCTGGCGACACAGTCCGAAGCCACCACGCCGGCCCTCGGGGCGGGCATCACGGTCGACGGCAACCCCGCCGACTGGAACCTGGCCACCGACTTCGCCGCCGACATGTACAACTCCGGCAACGCCAACCCCAACTGGCCGGGCTATGCCGTGCTATCGAAACTCTACCTGCGCTACGACTGCAGCACCGGCACCCTCTGCATCCTGGTGCTGGATGTGGCGGGTGACGGGCGGGTGGTGGTGCCGGACCCCAGCGAGGCCTGGGTCAAGCTCTATGGCGTGGGGCTCGCCAACGATCTGCTCGTCAATGGTTGGAACGAGGGCGGGACCCTCGCGCACAGTTTCGCCTGGGTCCACGAGACGGCGGGTGATCCGCTCACCCCCGTGGTGGGATATGAGGCCTGCGCCCATCTGGAAGAGGGCGTCTATCCCGCCCTGGAGGCGCACCTGGTCGTGCTCGGCCCTGATGATGACTTCACCTCCTCCACTGGCCGCAACGAGGACATGCTGTCGCTCAGCATCCAGTGCGAGCCGGGGGGTGTGGTGGGCGCGGAGGAGCTGCCGGGCGCCGTCGTCCTGGGCGCCGCCTATCCCAACCCCTTCAATCCGGAGACGGTGCTGACCATCACCCTGGCCGAGACGGGTCCGGCCAGCCTCAAGGTCTACGACCTGTCCGGGCGTGAAGTGGCCACCCTGCTGAACGGCCTGGTCGCCGCCGGCACCCAGGAGCTGCGCTTCCAGGCGGGCAACCTGCCCTCGGGCGCCTACCTGGCCGTGCTGCGCGCCGGGGGAGCGGTCTCCACGCAGAAGCTGCTCCTGGTCAAGTAGTCTTCGCAGACAGCCATCGAAGAGGGAGGCGGGCGCGGCCCGCCTCCCCTCTTTCATGTGGTGGTCAGGCCGGCGCTTCGCTCCGCGCCTGCGGCCGGCGCCAGCGGACCCAGGCCAGCAGCGCGAGATGGGCCAGCAGGAGAACAGCCAAGCCCTGCCAGCGGAAGTCGGGCAGGGTGTAGTCCTCCGCCAGCAGGCGACCGACGGCGGCGTCGCTGTGGCCCACGCTGCGCAGGTACTCCGTCGCCTCCGGCATCTGGACGAAGAACGAGTTGGCCGGGAAGAGGACCAGCACGTAGAGAAGGCTGGCCCGCCAGGCCCAGGCTTGGCGGGTCCACCAGGCCCAGGCCAGCAGCAGGGCCGCCGCGGCGCTGAGCGCGGTCCAGAGCGGCCAAGGCAATGGACCTGACCAGCTCAAGCGAGCGAACTGCATGAAGGCGGGTGATCCCAGGGAGACGGCATTGTACAACCCGCCGATGCCGAAGCCGATGAGGAGGGCCAGCTCAGGAAGAGTGTGGCGCATGGTCCAGGTCGGCCGCCGGTGGCGGGCCGCCGACCAGTCGCCGCTGCGGCGGCCGGCATAGAAGGCCCAGAGCAGACCGGGCACCACGCCCAGGATCAGGGCCACCCCCCCTGCCGAGAACAGGCGCACATCGGGCAGGCCGGAGGGCATGGGCTGGGCCAGGATGAGGCCGCCGGCCAGCACGCCACTGACGCAGATGACGCCGCTGACAACGGCGAGGAGATCCCGCGCCCAGCGGCGGCCGGCCAGGCTGCCCACGCCCAGCGCCAGAAGGGCCAGAACATAGGAGAGGAGGATCCAGACCGCCGAGCGGGCGAAGGGCATGGTGGCCGATTCCGGCAGGCGTAGCAGCATCATGGCCAGGGCCGCCAACAGGCACGCGCCCAGCAGGTAGAAGAGGCCGCCCGCCACGAAGCCGGCGCGGATCCAGGCCTGGCTGGGCGGGTCGGCGGAGGCGGGCGCAGGCTCTTGTCCATGGTCGGGTGCGGGATCTGGCAATGGAAGCGGGGCAGGGGTCGCAGGGTCCAGTTCCATACGTGGTTCCTCCTGGCTTGACCCAAGATCCAAATCCATCCAGAACAACGCAAGAAGGACCGGCGGGTTGCCGCGGTCGCCAGCTCCCCGGCGAGGGTGCTATCTTGGCGCCCCACTCTCAACCAGGAGCCAGGATGGAGCGCGCCCCCGGCCAGTTGCCGCACAGCGAGGACGCCGAGAAATCGGTCCTTTCCTCCATCCTGATCAGCGCCGCCGCCCTGGACAAGGTGGTCCAGGTCCTACGCGGGCCGGACGATTTCCACTTCCTCGCCCATCGCCACATCTATGCCGCCATGCTGGCCCTGGCCGACCAGAGCGCCCCCTGCGACCTCATCAGCGTGGAGCAGGAGCTGGGCCGCATGACGGCGCGCGGCCGGGGCAAGGTGGACTGCCTGGCCGAGGTGGGCGGGCTCGACTACCTGCAGCAGCTGGCCATGGTGGCCGAATCCGCCGCCAACGTGGAGTACCACGCCGGCATCGTGCGGGAGAAGTCCCTCCTGCGCCAGATCATCCGCACGACGGACCGCCTGCAGCTGGAGGCCGCCTCCCCCGGCGCCGATCCGGCCGACCTGCTCAACCAGGCGGAGAGCGATTTCTTCCAGTTGCACCAGGGCGCCGCCGCGGCGGATTTCATCGCCATGCGCCCGCTGATGGACCGCACGGTGGTGATGCTGGAGCGGCTGGAGGCGGGCCAGAGCCTGCTGGGCGTGGACACGGGCTTCAGCGTGCTCAACCACCTCACCAGCGGCTGGCAGCGCACGGACATGATCATCCTGGCGGCCCGGCCCTCCATGGGCAAGACGGCCCTGGCCCTCAATTTCCTGCTCAAGGCGGCGCGCGCCGGCAACCCCGTCCTCATGTTCAGCCTCGAGATGTCCGCCGACCAGCTGGCCATGCGCCTGCTCTCGACCATCAGCGGGCTGGAGGCGCGCCAGATCCGGGGCAAGCGCTGGAGCCGGGACGACCACCTGCGCCTGGGCCGGGCCATCGACGAGCTGGGGGCCATGCCCATCTTCATCGACGAGACGCCGGGCATCTCGGTGGCGGAGCTGCGCTCCAAGGCGCGGCGGGCCGTCACCCAGCACCAGGTCAAACTGGTGGTGGTGGACTACCTGCAGCTGATGAGCCTGCCGCCCCGCGCCGAGAGCCACCAGCTGGGCATCGCCGCCATCTCGCGGGCGCTCAAGGCCCTGGCCAAGGAACTGAGCGTGCCGATCATGGCGCTCTCCCAGCTCAGCCGCCAGGTGGAGCAGCGCGGCGGGGACAAGCGCCCCATGCTGAGCGACCTGCGCGACTCGGGGGCGATCGAGCAGGACGCCGACCTCGTCCTCTTCGTCTACCGGCCGGAGATGTACGAACAGGTGGATTCCCAGGGCAATCCCACCGCCGGCCGCGCCGAGGTGATCATCGGCAAGCACCGCAACGGACCCACCGGCATCATGCAGTTGCACTTCAACAAGGACATCGGCCTCTTCAGCGAGTTGGACCTCGTCCACGCCGTGGAGGGCGCCGGCCCGCCCGTGGAGCTGCACCTGCCCAAGCGGCGGGCGCGGGCGGCCGGCCAGCCGGCCCCGGAGCAGCCATGAGTCCGCGCCTGGCCGACCATCATCCTGCCCAGCCGGACGAGCCGCTGGACCGCGCCCACTTCGACGCCGAGATCGAGCGCGTGGCGGGGATCGCCGCCGAGTACCTGCCCGCCTCCTCGCTTCAGCGCATCCGCGAGGCCTACGACTTCGCCTACCACATGCACGAAGGCCAGCGCCGCTTCACGGGCGAACCCTACATCGACCACCCCATCCAGGTGGCGCGCATCCTGGCCCATCTCAAGGTGGACCCCGACACCATCATCGCCGGCCTGCTGCACGACGTGCTGGAGGACTGCGGGGAGAAAGGCGTCACCCTCGACTCCCTGCGCGAGCATTTCGGCGAGCATGTCTCCATGCTGGTGGACGGGGTCACCAAGATCGGCGACCTCAGTTTCCGCTCCTTCGAGCACCAGCAGAGCGTCAACTACCGCAAGATGCTCCTCTCCATGTCGAAGGACATCCGCGTCATCTTCATCAAGTTCGCCGACCGCCTCCACAACATGCGCACGATGGACGGGCTCAAGCCCGAGAAGGCCGAGCGCATCGCCCGCGAGACGCTGGAGGTCTACGCCCCGCTCGCCAACCGCTTCGGCATGGGTTCCATCAAGTGGGAGCTGGAGGATCTCTGCCTCAAGGTGCTGGAGCCGGCCTTCTACCAGGAGCTGGTGGAGAAGATCGAGCTGAAGCGCGAGGAGCGCGAGGCGGTGATCGAGGAGGCGGTGGCTCCGCTGCGCCAGCGCCTGATCGACTACGGCCTCAAGAACTTCCGCATCCTGGGCCGGCCCAAGCACTTCTATTCCATCTGGAACAAGATCCACAAGCGGCAGAAGACCTTCGAGGAGATCCTCGATCTCTTCGCCGTGCGCATCCTGGTGGAGAAGGTGGAGGACTGCTACTTCGCCCTGGGCGTGGTCCACAACCAGTACATGCCCATCCACGAGCGCTTCAGCGACTACATCGCCACGCCCAAGACCAACGGCTACCAGAGCCTGCACACCAAGGTGGTGGGGCCGCGCGGCCGCACCCTCGAGGTGCAGATCCGCACGCTGGAGATGAACCGCATCGCCGAGTACGGCCTGGCCGCCCACTGGATCTACAAGGAGGGCAGCGACAGCGATGAGCAGCTGGACCGCTTTTTCGCCTGGATCAAGCAGGTGCTGGCCGAGGAGAGCCTGGAGGAGAGTTCGCGCGAGTTCCTCGAGGGCTTCAAGATCAACCTCTACCAGGACGAGATCTTCATCTTCTCGCCCAAGGGCGATCTCTACAAGCTGCCGCGCGGCTCCACGGCCATCGACTTCGCCTTCGCCGTGCACACCAACGTGGGGCTGACTTGCATCGGGGCCAAGGAGAACGGACGCATCGTGCCGCTGGACCAGGCCCTCGCCAGCGGCAGCACGGTGGAGATCATCACCTCCAAGACGCCGGCGGCCAGCCTGGACTGGCTGCGCATCGTGCGCAGCACCAAGGCGCGCGGCCGCATCAAGCGCTGGCTGAAGGAGAGCCAATGGCAGCAATCGGTGGAGCTGGGCGAGGAGGTGCTGCGGCGGGAGCTGGACAAGTCCGGGATCAACTTCAAGTCGCCCGACGTGGAAGCCGCCATGCAGGCCCTGGGCTACCCCACGCGGGAGAAGGGGACGGCGGCGATCGGATCCGGCGACCTGCCCGTGGCCAATCTCATGCGCAAGATCGCCCCGCAGGAGAAGCCGCCCACCGAGGGTCTGCTCACGCGCATCTTCCGCCGGGGCAGCCGCGGCACGGACAGCGCCGTGCGCATCCAGGGCATGGGCAACATGGTGATCCAGTTCGCCCGCTGCTGCCAGCCCCTGCCCGGGGACGACATCGTCGGCTTCATCGTCACCGGGCGCGGCGTGAAGATCCATCGCCGCAACTGCTCCAACATCAGCCAGATGCTGCAATACCCCGACCGCATGGTGGAGGTGGACTGGGACAGCCAGAAGGACGCCCACTTCAACACGCGCATCCGGCTGGTGGCCAAGGACCGGCGGCAGCTCATCCGCGACATCACCGAGGTCCTCTCCAAGATGGACGTCAACATCATGCAGTTCACCATGCGCCAGCAGGAGGACTTGGCCATTGGGCGCTACGTCCTGGAAGTGAAGGACCTGGGCCACCTGACACAGATCCTCAAGCGCCTGCGCGCCATCCCCAAGGTGATCCTCGTGGAGCGCCACGACCAGGGGACGGACTGGTGATCCGGTGAGCCCCGCGGGAACACCCTTCGCCGCCCCGGAGTACGAGGCCGACTCGCTGCGCCGCCTGGATCCCCGCCGGGTGGCCGCCCGCCTGGATCCCCTCCCCCTGCAGGCGCCGCCCTGTCAGCCGGATGAGCGGGCGGCCGCCGTGCTGTTGGCCTTGCGGGAGGGACGGCGGGGCGTGGAGCTGCTGCTTGTGAGACGGGCCGACCACCTGGACGAGCATGCCGGACAGATCGCCCTGCCCGGCGGCCGGATGGACCCCGGGGACGGCCACCCCGGCGCCGCCGCCCTGCGCGAGGCGCGGGAGGAGACAGGCCTCGACCCTGACCGCGTGACGCTGCTGGGTGCCCTGGACCTCTTGCCCGTGCCCGTCTCCCGCCATCGGGTGCAGCCGGTGGTCGGCTGGCTGGAGGCGGGGACGGTGGCGGGCGCCGCCTCCCGGGAGACGGCGCAGGCCTGGTTCAGCCCCCTGGCCGAGCTGTTGGCCGTGGCGCGGCCCGCCCTGCTGCGGGGCACGCCCGTCTGGGAGTTCCACCTGGCCGGCGCCCGCGTCTGGGGAATGACGGCCCTTGTCCTGGCCGACTTCCTGGACCGGGTCGCCCTGCTGCCGCGCTGGCCCGGCCAGCCTGCGGAAGCCGGCGCCACGTGACGATAAGTTGCGGGTGCGCCGGGTAGGCATTACCATTGCGCCTTGAAAACGCTCAACCGTATCCATTGATCGGAGTGTACATGCGACGGCTTTTCCCGGCAGCGGCAGTGCTCCTGCTGCTGATGGGATTCCTTAATGGAGGCTGTGCCTCGCGGGACAGCTACAAGGTCTCCCTGGTCTTCACATCGGATTGCACGGGCTACCTCGAGGACTGTGGTTGACACAACAAGAAGCTTGGCGGTCTTGCCAGGCGTCAATACGCGGTGGACAGCCTGCGCACGATGATCGGCGCGCAACGGATGGTGCTGGTCGACGGCGGCAACATCCACGGTTTCCAGAAGACGGAGCAGGCGACCTCCGAGGCCGGCTTCATCATCCGCATGATGAACCGCCAGAAGTACGACGTGGCGGTGATGGGTCCCAAGGACTTCTCGCTGGTGGACAGCACGCGGCATCTCCTGATGGCGGCGGCCGAGTTCCCCTGGATCGGGACCAACTACCACCCCGCCCAGCGGCCCAAGGGCGTGCAGGAGGTGTGGATCAAGAAGGTGGACGGCATCAAGGTCGGCCTCTTCTCGTGGATCGATCCCACCTGGCAGGCCAACAACATGAAGACCGAGGAGCTGCAGGACAACCTGGAGGCCATCGCCCAGGACCTGCGCAAGCGCTGCGACGTGGTGGCCATGGTGGCCTTCACCAGCCACCAGGATCCCAACAGCCTGGCCCGCCGGGTCAACGGCCTGGTGGACGTGATGATCATGGGCGGAGTCAACTCCCCTTGGATGAACGCCAAGCAGGAAGGCTCGGTCCACATCGGGAACAGCGGGGACCGCGGCCGGCACCTGGCCCGCTTCGACCTGCTTTTCAACCGCGAGAAGCAGCTGGTCAATGCCGACTACCAGGTGGTGGTCCTGGCCCACGAGATGCCGAACGATCCGCAGGTGGCCCAGCTCCTGCTGGACTTCCAGGCCGAGCAGACGCGGCTCAAGGCCGCCAACCTGGAGAAGCTGCGCCTGGCGCGCCTGGCCGAGCTGAAGATCGATCCGGCCACGATGCCGGGGGCGGGCAGCCGCCTGACCTACACGGGGGAGAAGGACTGCCGCGACTGCCACATGGAGCAGTACAACTCCTGGCGCCAGACAGTGCACGGACGCGCTTTCAGCGATCTCATCCGCAACCGCGAGAGCGACCAGGAAGAGAAGGTGCGGCGCGCGGTGACGGGCTGGCTGGAGGAGGGCGGCTTCGTGGACCGGCGCGAGAGTTCGCACCTCTACAATGTGCAGTGCGAGGCTTGCCACGGTCGGGGCAGCGAGCACGTGAAGACGAAGGGCGCCGCCCTGGAGACGCTGGTGAGGCCGGAAACGACCTGTCTGGGCTGTCATGGCCCGCAACATCAGCCGGAGTTCGACCTCCAGGCCGGCCTGAAACTCTCGCACCCACCGGTGGTGGCACCGGTTGGCGACAGCAAGCAAAGTCCGGTTCCCGCCCTGGCCCCGGGTGGCAAGCTGAACCTGGGCACCACCCCCGACGGCAAGCCAAAGGGGACGCCCAATGCGGAAGCGGTCAAGCCGATGCCCGCCACGTTTCCGCCACCGCCACCGGGCGGCGCGGGACCGAAGAAAGACTGAGGGACGGCGGCCCGCATGCGGGCCGCTTTTCTTTTGCCGCGGCTTTGGTCATACTGGTGGGAGCGACGAGGGAGGAATCTCATGAGGACTGTGGCCATCTGGCGTGGAGTCGCCGCCCTGTGTCTGATGGGACTTGTTCTGCTGATCGGCTGCCGCGGGAATGAGGGCCGCCTGCGCATCGTGCTCAGCGCCGACACGCGGGGCTTTCTGGAGGACTGCGGCTGCGGACCCACGCCCCAGGGCGGGCTGGCCCGCCGCGCCGACCTGCTGCGGCGGCTGCGCACGGCGGAAAGCACGCCGATTCTGCTCATGGACGGCGGCAACCTGCATCACGTCGTGGAGGACGAGCCGCATCTGCGCGCGGCCCGCGAGCTGGTCTCCGTCATGGGGCGGATCGGCTACGACCTGGCGGTCCTTGGTCCGCAGGACGCCGCCCTGAAAGCGCCAGCCCTGCGGGAGATGTTGAACGGCGCCTCCTTCACCTGGCTGGGCGGCGCTTATCGCAACGCGCGGCCCGCCCTGGGGCTGGACACGGCCTGGGTGGCGACGCGCGGCGGCATCACGGTGGGCGTGCTGGACACGGCGGATCCGGGCTACGGACCCAACCGCCTGCCCGCCGACCGCGTCGATGACGGCCTGCTGCGTCGCGCCCGCCTGCTGCGGCCCCACTGTGACTTGCTCATCGTGGCGGCGGCGTTGGATCCCCGTGGTCCGGAGGTGTTGGCGCGGGAGCTGGACGGGCTGGTCGACGTCCTGCTCGTGACGGGAGCCGAGGCGCGAAGCATGCCGCAGGAGATGGGCGGCGTGTGGGTCGTGTCGGTGGGGGACCGCGGCCGCAACCTGGGGCTGCTTGAGGTGGAGTTGAAGCGCGGACAAGCGCTGCGGCGGAGCTGGAGCCTGCTGCCGGTGGACAACTCCCTGATTGAGGATCCGCATGTGGCCGACCAGATCAGGGAGCACACCCAGCGCGAACAGGGCCTGGAGCGCGGCCGGCGCGAGCGGGCGCGTCTGGTCCTGCTGGCCCGGCTGGGCATTCCGTCCAACCAATTGCCTGGAAACGCGGCCCTGGCCTGGTATCAGGGCGAGAAGGACTGCCGCGCTTGCCACCAGGAGCAGTGGGAAGCCTGGCGCGCCAGCCCCCACGCCGGGCCCTTCGCCCTGCCGCCGCGCGAGGACGGCACGGAGGACCCGCTGGCCCGGCGCCGCCTGGTGACGGGCTGGCTGGAGAAGGGCGGCTGGCTGAGCCAGGAGGAGACGCCCCATCTCTCGGGCGTCCAGTGCGAGGCCTGCCACGGCCGCGCCAGCATGCACACCAACACCCGCGGGGAACTGCGGGAAGGTCTGGCGGATGATCCCTGGCAATCCTGCGCCGCCTGCCACGACCCGGTGCCGGGCACAGGCGACCCGCACAGGCTGCACGCCGCGCCCTGACCGGTCAAGGCGCGGGGCCGCGCTCAGGCCGCTTCGCCGCCTTCGGCCCGCACCACGGCCAGCACCTTGTCGCGCATCTCCTCCATCTGGTCGCGGGAGGAGGCCTCCAGGTTGAGGCGGAGCAGTGGCTCCGTATTGGAGGGTCGCAGGTTGAACCACCAGCCGCCATACTCCACGGTCAGGCCGTCGATTTCGCTGAAGCGGGCGTCGTGGAAGGCGCGGCGGACGCGATCCAGCGTGTCCGCCACCGAGACGACGCGGCTGTTGATCTCGCCGGATTGCGGATACTTGGCCAGCGGACGCCAGATCTCGGCCAGCGTGGCCTTGCGCCGCTCCATCATGGCCAGGATGGTGAAGAGGGCCAGGTCCGTGCTCTCGGTGTAGTGCGTGTCACGGAAGTAGTAGTGGCCGGACAGCTCGCCGCCGCAGAGGCTCTGGTTGCGGCGCATGAGGGCCTTGATGAAGGTGTGGCCCACACGGCTCTTGGTGACGGAGAGGCCGCGTTCGCGCAGCAGCTCCTCCACCACGCGGCTGGCCCGGCAGTCGATCACGACGTCGAAATCCCGCCGGCCGGTCTCGGCCAGGCCCAGGGCGATGAGCAGGGTGGTGAGATCCCCTTGGAGGAAGGCGCCCTCCTCGTCCACCAGCATCATGCGGTCCCCGTCCCCGTCCAACCCGATGCCCAGGTCGGCTCCCGTCTCGCGCACGCGGCGGCGCAACTCCACCGTGTTCTCCTCGAGCAGCGGGTTGGGCTCGTGGTTGGGGAAGCTGGGATCCGATTCGAAGAAGAGGGGATCCACCTGGAGCGGCGTCACGGCCATGTTCTCCCGGGCAAAGAGCCCGCACACGGCGTTGCCGGCGTCCACCACCACGCGGTAGGGAGTGGTGAAGTTGACCTGGCGGCGCAAAAAGGCGCGGTAGGCGGGAAAGGGATCCAGCTGCTCGGGGGGACCGGCCGGCGACTTCCCCGGCGCGAAGTCCTGCGCCTCCACCCGACGGCGCAGCTCCTGCAGCTCCTCCTGGGGCACGGGGGCCGCCCCTTTGCGGCAGAACTTGAAGCCGTTGTACTGGCCCGGGTTGTGGGATGCGGTGATCATCACGCCGGCATCGAAGCCCAGTTCCGCCACACTGTAGTAGAGAATTGGTGTGGAGACTTTGCCGATACTAACCACCTGGACGCCCTGCTCGCATAGACCCTGGGCCAGGGCGTTGAACATGGCGTCGCGGCTGGCCCGGTCGTCGCTGCCCACCAGAAAGCGCTTGGCGCCGAAGTAATCGCCGGCGGCGCGGCCAATCAGGCGGGCCCTTTCCTCGTCCAGTTCCTGCGGCACCACACCGCGGATGTCGTAGGCCTTGAAGATCGACATGCATGCTCCTGCGGCTTGTTGGGAAAAGGTATGAAAGTGTTCCGAGCCGGGGTGGACGGGTACGGGAGCCAGGGAATCAGGGCGAAAGACGTGAACGAGTAATCATGAGTACGGATAAATGATTAACTATTGACCTTGTGTTTATGATCATAATTCGTGATTGTGGTGCGCAGGAAAAGGGCCTGACTCGGATTGCGCATCTCCGGCGCTCATTCTAAGTTCAACGCAGGCATGCACTTCATGAGTGTTTGGATCAACGCGGGCTCCTACCGGAAATGCATATAAAGGACAAGGGGATTTGCGAATGGAAACCGGCATTTTCATCGAGAACCTGAAGTACATCTTTGCAAACCTTGGTATCACCAAGGCGCATGTGGCGAAGATGTGCGGCGTCTCCAAAGCAACAGTATCCATGTGGCTGGCGGGACGCAAGCCGTATCGACAGAGTATCGAGACGATTTCGGAGCTGATCAGCAGCCTGCTCTACCTTGCCGTCACGCCCGAGCAGCTCCTGCTTGAGGATCTGCAAACCCTGCTGCGCAAGAACGAAGTCAAGCGCGTCATCATCAAGAAGCTGCTCAAGGATCTCTCGGCCATGCCGATCGACAACCTGATCGTGGTGAACGACTACGTCCACCGCGTTGCCGAGAACCAGGGCGTGGCGAGTTCCGCCGCCTGAGTCCCGCGCCCATCCGATGACAATCAAGCCCGGCCCCGGTCGGGCTTTCCATGTTGACCTGTTTGTTGTTATACAACCTCTACCTTTGTACACTCTTTCACTTGGCGTTCACATGAGGCTTGTTTCCCATTCCTTCGATCCGTGAGACCTGCATGAAAGCTTGGATTTGCGTGTCTGCCCGTCCATCGCCACGCCCAGTCCAGTTCCCATCCAACGCATGGTGAGCCGTCCACTCCGACTGGTTCTCGTCCGCTGCCTGGCCTGTGTCGGTTGCGTGCTCCTGCTGTCTGTTGCCGGCTTGGCCCGTTCCAGACCGACGGTCAGGTCGCACTATCCGGATCTTGACCTGGGCGCGGACGCGCAGAAGGCTTGGAGTCAAAGCTGGGAGTACGTGAACGAGCAGAGGCTGCGGGGTCGCGCCCAGGTTGACAGCCTGTTGTCGGCCACCTTGCTGCGCCTGCTTCCATTCGCCGAGGGCGGCGCCGATCCTCGTCCCGAGCTGCGCATCCAACTGGCCTCGGGCGATGCCCCGTGGCTGGTCTCACTGCCCAACGGCGACATGCTGCTGCATGCCGCGGCCATCTGCCTGATGCGGGACATGCGCGAACTTGAGGCGGTCCTGGCCCATCTGATGCAGCACCCGCTCGACGGGCACTTTCCCTGTCATCAAATGCTGATGGATCGGCGGATTGCCCGGCCCGCCCGGGATAATCCCTTGCGCAAAGCCCTGCGACTTGTTTCCGGAAACGCCAGCAGGCCTGAACTCAGCATCACCCTCGCGCCCATGTACGAGGCAGCGCTGGAGGATCGGGCGGACAGTCTCGGCCGGGACTTGCTCCAACGCGCCGGCGCCGATGCCACGGCGATGAACCGCCTCCGTGCGCGCCTGGATGGCATCGACCTCCCCTTGGAATGCGTCAACGCCCATTTGGAAGTGGGCCGGGAGGAGGCGCCGGGTCCCTCCGCGGATGGCTCCGCGGCCTTGCTGGAGCTGCAGCGCCGACTCATCCCCGGCGTGGTCCAGGACCTGTGCCGTCACGTGGACCGGGACCTTGCGGTCAAGCGTCCCCGGCAGGCCCTGCTTTCCCCTTTGCTGGACACCTTGGTGGCGCGGGGCCGCGAATGTGGGCTGGGTGAAGGGCAGTGCGGGTTGTTGGAGGCCCGGCGCGACCTGACGCTTCACGGCACGAAGGATGGCAGCCTGGAGCGGTTTGAGCGGCAAATGGCGACCAACGCCCAGCTCAATCCTGGGGAGTATGAACTGATCCTGCTCCGTGCCGAAGCCCTGGTTCTGCTCAAGCGTGAGAGCGATGCCCTGGACCTGTACCGCCAGGTGGAGGCGGATCCCGACTACTCTGGGCGCAGGGGCGTCCTGAGATTGACCATCACCCGACTGGAATCCAAGCTGAAGGACAAGCCCAATGACAAGAACTGACCGCTCCCGCACGCTGGCCCTGATCCTGACAGGCCTGTTGCTGGCGACTGCCGGCGCGACTGCCAAGGTCAAGCTCCGCCCGGTGGTGCACGAATGGGCCGAACAACCGGCCCTCTGCCTGCCCCTGGGGGCGCGTGTCTTCCGCAAGGAGGGTGAAGAAGTGCAGCGCTACCATATGATGGAAGCGGTGGCTGATTCGGCCTTCCAGGTCGACATTGTCGCCAAGATGGCCGCGTTGGGCTTGTCCTGGACCATGGCGGATCCGGGAATGCTGGCGGCGGATCCGGTTCTCGCATCCAGCCTTTCGCATGTGCAGGACGTCCTCGCCAAGCTGACGCTGGACTTGGTCGCTGCCCGATTGAGGGCAGCGAACACTGTTGACACACCAGTGGGGAAACCTAAAAACCACTATGAACGACCTGAAGTGACCCGCGACAAGCAGATGGAGCAAATCCGCAAGGTTGTGTCTGAGACGAAGCAGACCGAGCTGGCGGCGGCCCTCGCCGACCATACGGACATGCGCTGGGTGGTGATCCCCTCATACTTCGGCCTGAGCAAGAACATGGCTGCCTCCGCAGGCGATGAAGCCAAGGGCATGCTTAAAGGCATCGCCCTGGCTGCTGCCGCTTCCGCGATGGGGGCGTCAGGCGGTGAGATGAGCGGAGGGGGTTTGTTCGGTGAATGTCATGTGGCCTTCTATATCCTTGATTTGCAGAGCGGCGCTTTCACCGATCGGCGCCTGACTTACTCGGCTCAGGCTGGCGCAGGGTCCGTCAAAATGTCCCAATCCCTGCCCACCTACATCGCCCGCATCATGAAGACCGAGCTGAAGACCATCAAAAAGCAGAACAAGACCGCCCGCAAGGAACTGGCCAGGCTCGAGAAGAAGGGCAAGTAGCCCCCGCCCAGCTGAAATCGCCACGTGGCGCCCCCCTGGGCGCCACCGTTCTTCCACCAGGCACGGCACGTCCCATGGAAGCTGTGTGTCGGCGCACTTGGACGAATGCCAACGGCGGTGTCTGGCGCCGTGCCAGAGTACGTGGTGGAGTTGTCCGCGCAGCATGGCAGAGGGGGCCACCGCGGACGGGCGGACTCAAGGCATGGCATGGCCGCTTTGCTACCTTGGGCACGCACCGGCCTGCCGCCGCGGATCGTGGCTTGGGCGGCCAACCCGGGGAGCGCAAGGAGAGCTCATGTTTCTGGGCAAAGTCGTGGGAACCGTCTGGTCCACCAAGCGGGTCGCCAACCTGGGCAGCCTGCGCCTCCTCCTTGTCCATCCCGTGGATCTGGCCAAGGCCACCAACGAGCACCTCGTGGTGGTGGCGGACGTGATCGGCGCCGGCGCGGGGGAGCTGGTCATCTGCGCCTACGGCCACGCCGCCCGCATGGCGGTGGGGAACGACTGCGACATCAGCATCGAGGCGGCCGTGATCGGCATCGTGGACGAGCTGGAGACTACCAGGGAGTTCCGCAGCAAGGTGCCGCCCAGCTTCCCCGGCATGAAGGAGCCCGACCATGGCGATCAGTGAGGCCACCATCCGCGAGCTGACGCGCAAGGCCATCGACGAGCTGGGCCCCCTGGCCAGCCCGGACAACGTGCGCCAGGTGGTGCGCGACGCCCTGGCCCGCATGCAGGAGGAGGCCCCCGGCCTGGTGGGCACCCCCGGCTTCAGCGCCAGCCATCTCAGCCTGGGCGGCGGCACCCAGATCATCGTCACCGTCTTCGGCAAGAACAAGGCCGGCGTCCTGGCCGAGGTGGCCCGCTGCCTGGCGGACTTCAATGGCAACGTGATCGACATCAGCCAGAAGATCCTCCAGGACTGGTTCACCATGATCCTCATCGTGGACATCGGCGGCTTGACCAGCAGCTTCGCCGCCCTCAAGAAGGCGCTGGGCGAAGTGGGGGAGAAGTTGGGCGTGCGCGTGCTGGCCCAGCACGAGGACGTCTTCACCAGCATGCACCGGGTTTAGGGATGGCTTGGTCACACGAGGAGATCCTGCAGACGGTCCAGATGACGGAGCGCGAGCACTTCAACGTGCGCACCGTCACCCTGGGCATCAGCCTGCGCGACTGCGCCAGCGACAGCCTGGAGACGATGAAGCGCAAGATCTACGACAAGATCACGCGCCTGGCCTCCCGCCACGTGGCGGCGGCCCGCGAGGTGGAGGAGCGCTGGGGCATCACCATCGCCAACAAGCGGGTCTCCATCACGCCCCTCTCCATTCCCGGGGAGCAGATGAAGGCGGCGGACTTCATCGAGCTGGCCAAGGTGCTGGACAAGGCGGCCGAGGAGTGCGGCGTGGACTACCTGGGCGGCTACAGCGCCCTCGTCTCCAAGGGCATGACCCCCGGCGAGCAGGAGCTGATCCTCTCCATCCCCGAGGCCCTCGCCTCCACCCGGCACGTCTGCTCCAGCGTCAACATCGGCTCCTCCAAGGCCGGCATCAACATGGACGCCGTGCGCCTGATGGGCGAGATCATCCTGCGCACCGCGGAACTGACCAAGGACGCCAAGAGCATCGGTTGCGCCAAGCTCGTCGCCTTCTGCAACGCGGTGGAGGACAACCCCTTCATCGCCGGCGCCTTCCACGGCATCTCGGAGCCGGACATCACCCTCAACGTGGGCATCTCGGGGCCGGGCGTGGTGCTCAGCGCCATCCGCGAGCTGGGGCCGGAGGCGGACTTCGTGCAGGTGGCCGAGGCGATCAAGCGCATGGCCTTCAAGATCACCCGCGCCGGTGAGGTGATGGGCCGCCAGGTGGCCCGGCTGGAGGGCGTGCCCTTCGGTGTGGTGGACATCAGCCTGGCGCCCACCCCGGCCGAGGGCGACAGCGTGGGGGCCATCCTCGAGGAGATGGGCCTGGAGCGGATCGGGGCCCACGGCTCGACGGCGGCCCTCGCCCTGCTCAACGACGCGGTGAAGAAGGGCGGCATGATGGCCAGCTCCTACGTGGGCGGCATGAGCGGCGCCTTCATCCCGGTGAGCGAGGACGCCAACATGATCCGCGCCGCGGCGGAGGGCGTCCTTTCCATCGAGAAGCTGGAGGCGATGACCTGCGTCTGCAGCGTGGGCCTCGACATGCTGGCCGTGCCGGGCGACACGCCGGCCACCACCCTCTCCGCCATCCTGGCGGACGAGGCGGCCATCGGCATGGTCAACGGCAAGACGACGGCCCTGCGCATCATCCCCGTCCACGGCATGCGGGTGGGGGAGGTGGTGGACTGGGGCGGCCTGTTGGGCAGCGCGCCCATCATGCCGGTGCGTCCGCAGGACAGCAGCGTCTTCATCCGCCGCGGCGGCCGCATCCCGGCCCCCACCACAGCCCTGAGGAACTGATGGACCGACTCCCGTGAACGTGGCGGCGGCGCAGTTCAACCCGGTGCTGGGCGACCTTCAGGCCAACCTCCGCCGTCATCTGGAATGGGCCGAGGAGGCCGCCGGCCGGGGCGCCGACCTGCTCCTCTTCCCCGAGTTGTCCCTCACGGGCTACGCCTTGCGCGACCTGGCCGCCCAGCTGGCCCTGCCCGCCGGCGACCCCTTCTTCCAGCCCCTGCTCGAGGCCAGCCGCCGGCTGGCCATCTGCGCCGGCTTCGTCGAGGGCACGGCGGAAGGCCTCGTCCACAACGCCCAGGCCTTCTTCGCCGAGGGCCGCCTGCTCCATGTCCACCGCAAGGTTTTCCTGCCCACCTACGGCCTCTTCGAGGAGGGCCGCTTCTTCGCCCGCGGCCGGCATTTCCGCGCCTTCGACTCGCCCCTGGGCCGCCTGGGCCTGATGATCTGCAACGACTGGTGGCACGCCGCCGGCCCCCTTCTGCTGGTCCAGGACGGCGCCGGCCTGCTCCTCGCCCCCGCCGCCAGCCCCCTGCGCGGGCTGACCCCCCGCCCCGCCAGCGCCCCAGGCTGGATGGAGAGTCCCGGCGGCGAGAACGGGCGCGTCTGGTACACGCTGCTGTCCGCCCATGCCAAAATGCAGGCCACGCCCATCCTTTTCTGCAACCGGGTCGGCTTCGACGACGGCATGGGCTTCTGGGGAGGCAGCAGCCTGTGGGGGGCGGACGGGCTGCGCCAGGCCGGCCTGGACCATGCAGACGAAGCCCTGCTCGTGGCGGAATGGTCGGAGGCCGCAACGATCCGCCAACGCAATTACAGCCCCCTGCTGCGCGACGAGGACCTGCCGCTCTGGCAGGCCGAGCTGGACAGCCTGCTCCGCCGCCGCTGATCCTGTCATCCTCCACATCCTTGCTGTGACGGCGCGCACGGCGCGCCGCCCGGGCCTTCCGCACACTGGGGGCGACCCGGCGGAGCCCGCGGCGTGGAAGGAGCGCCCTCCGGAACAGCCGCCATCCCGCCCTCCCGGGACGACGGCGCGGGTCGGCTGCGGCCACGGTCGGTTTCGCCGACCGCTGTGGCGCCGCCAGCGGCGGAATGCCGCGGCGCGCCGCTGCTGGGGGGAGAGTCGCAGCGACCCAGGTGGGCGGGCCCGGCATCCGGTGCCCGCCCACGGTTTTCATAGCGGGCGGTCTCTTCCTACCTTTCTGCCTCCAACAGACCGCAGACTGCGGGAATGGCGGAACTGGCAGACGCGCAAGATTTAGGTTCTTGTGTCCTTTGGGCGTGGGGGTTCAAATCCCCCTTCCCGCATCCACCGGGCCACCGGGGAGCCGCCGTCGACAGGACCGAAGTGCAAGAGGAGTCAGGTGCAAGTCACGATCAAAGAGCTGGAAGCGACCAAGGTCGAGCTGACGGTGACCATTCCCGCCAACAAGGTTGAGGCGCAGCTGGAAAAGAAACTGAAGGAGCTGGGCGCGCGCGCGCAGCTCAAGGGTTTCCGTCCGGGCAAGGTGCCGGCCACCCTGCTCAAGGGCATGCTGGGGGACCGCGCCCTGGGCGAGGCGCTCAACGATCTGCTGGGCGAAAGCTACCCCGAGGCCCTGGCCGGGCAGCAGCTGCGGCCCCTGGACCAGGGCAGCATCGAGAAGATGGACCACGAGCCGGGCGGGGACTTCACCTACGTCGCCGTGGTGGAGGTGGCCCCCCGCGTCGAGCCGAAGGAGTTCAAGAACCTTGCCGTCAAGCGGCCGGTGCGCGCCGTGGAGGACGAGGATTTGGCCAAGGCCCTGGAGCAGCTCCGCCACGAGTACGCCAACTGGGCTCCGGTCGAGGAGGGCGGCGCCGCCGAGGGCGACCAGCTGCTGTGCGACATCCAGGAGACGGACCCCGCCGGCACCGAGCTGCCCGATCGACTCTACCGCGGCATCCAGGTGGAGCTGGGCAAGGGCCAGTACGGGGCTGAGTTCGACGGCAAGATGTCCGGCGTCCACCTGGGCGAGACCCGCTTCTTCGACATCACCAATCCCGCCGACGACCCCGATCCCGAGGTGGCGGGCAAGGTCGAGTACTACCGCGTGCTCGTCCACGAGATCAAGCGCCCCCTGCTGGCCGAGCTGGACGACGAGTTCGCCAAGGAGGTGCCGCCCGGTTTCGAGACGCTGGACGAGCTGAAGGAGCGGGTGCGCGAGGACCTGCGCCGGCAGCTGGACCGCGCCCTGGACCAGACGGTGGACCAGCGCCTCATCGCCGCCGTCATGGAGCGGAACCCGGTGGAGGTGCCGGAGAAGATGATCGCCCAGCAGCTCGACAGCATCATCGAGCGGGCGCGCCAGGGCACGGACAACCCCATCGACGAGGAGATCGTGCGCCGCAGCTACCGCGAGGAGGTGACGCGCAACCTGGCCTGGAGCCTGGTGAGCACGGCCCTCATCCGCGCCGAGAAGCTGGAGGTGACGCCCGAGGAGCTGGACGCCGAGATCGCCCGCCTGGCCGCCTCGGCCGGGCAGGATCCCAAAGCCGCCCGGTTGCAGCTGAAGAGGGCCAACGCCCTCGACCGCCTTTTCGGGGAGCTGCAGGAGCGCAAGCTGATGGGCTTCCTGCGCCAGCATGCCCAGATCAGCGACGAGGACGGGGCGCAGGGCTGATCCTGTCCCCACTGAAGCCAGCGGAGGCCTGAGTGCTGATTCCGACCGTCATCGAGACCACGGGGCGCGGCGAGCGCGCCTTTGACATCTATTCCCGCCTGCTCAAGGAGCGCATCGTCTTCCTGGGCACGGCCATCAACGACCACATCGCCAACCTGGTGGTGGCCCAGCTCCTTTTCCTGGCCGCCGAGGACCCGGAGAAGGACGTCAACCTCTACATCAACAGCCCGGGTGGCAGCGTCAGCGCCGGCCTGGCCATTTACGACACCATGCAGTACATCAAACCCAAGGTGTCGACCATCTGCATCGGCATGGCCGCCTCGATGGGCGCCCTCCTGCTGGCGGCCGGGGCTCCCGGCAAACGCATCTCCCTGCCCAACAGCCGCATCATGATCCACCAGCCCTCGGGCGGCGCCTACGGCCAGGCCGCCGACATCGAGATCCAGGCCAAGGAAATCCTCCTCATGCGGGGGAAGCTGAACGAGATCCTCGCCCGGCACACGGGCAAGGAGCTGGACGTCATCGCCCAGGACACGGACCGCGACTACTTCATGTCCGCCACCGAGGCCATGCAGTACGGCTTGGTGGACGAGGTCTTCAAGTCCTACACGCACATCATCCGCAAGGACAAGGACAAGGAATAGCCATGTCCGACGAGCGGCGCCGCAAGGACCCCATCGCCATCTGCTCCTTCTGCGGGCGGACCAGCCACGAAGTGCAGATCATGATCCAGGGTCCCAACGTCAACATCTGCAACGAGTGCGTCGAGGCCTCGCAGCAGATCGTCCGACGCAACCTGGGCCGCGGCAAGCGTCCCGCCCTGGAGAACTTCGGCACCCCCAAGGAGATCAAGGCCCGCCTGGACGAGTACGTGATCGGCCAGGAGGATGCCAAGCGCGCCCTTTCGGTGGCGGTCTACAACCACTACAAGCGGGTGCGCAGCCAGGATGTCACCGACGACGTGGAGCTGCAGAAGACCAACATCCTGCTCATCGGCCCCACTGGCACGGGCAAGACCCTTCTCGCCCAGACCCTGGCCCACTTCCTCCAGGTGCCCTTCACCATCGCCGACGCCACCGTGCTGACCGAGGCCGGCTACGTGGGCGAGGACGTGGAGAACATCCTGGTGCGCCTGCTCCACGCCGCCAACTACGACGTGCAGGCGGCCGAGATGGGCATCGTCTACATCGACGAGATCGACAAGATCGCCCGCAAGGAGGGCAGCGCCTCCATCACGCGGGACGTCTCGGGCGAAGGCGTGCAGCAGGCTCTGCTCAAGATGCTGGAGGGCACCATCGCCTCCGTCCCGCCGGAGGGCGGGCGCAAGCATCCCGAGCAGAAGCTGATCAACATCAACACGAAGAACATCCTCTTCATCTGCGGCGGCGCCTTCGACAACCTGGACTCCATCATCCGGCAACGCCTGGGCCGCAACCAGATCGGTTTCGGCGCCAGCGCCGGCGCGCTGGAGGGCAAGAGCGTGGGCGAGGTGCTGCGCCGGGTGGAGTTCGAGGACTTGCTCAGGTACGGCCTCATCCCCGAGCTGATCGGCCGCCTGCCCGTGGTCACGGCGCTGGACGAGCTGTCCGAGGAGGCCCTGCTCCAGATCCTGACCGAGCCGCGCAACGCCATCGTCCGCCAGTACGAGCGCCTCTTCGCCATGGAGAACCAGAAGCTGGTCTTCTCCAAGGATGCCCTGCGCGAGGTGGTGCGCTACGCCCAAAAGCGCAAGACGGGCGCCCGCGCCCTGCGCGGCATCGTCGAGCAGTGCCTGATGGACGTGATGTTCGACCTGCCCGGGCGCGAGGACGTGGCCGAGGTGCTGGTGACGCCGGCTTCCATTCGCGGCGAGCGCCGTCCGCGCCTCACCCCGCGCCAGCCCCAGGAGGCGGCCACGCCGCAGTTGAACACGACGCCCAGCATGGAGCCGCGCCAGGAGCGCCGCCGCGCTTGATGTCATCCCAGCGAAAGCTGGGACCCCATGGGCCATCCCACGTGCATGCCCACGCGCACCCTGGAAGGCGGAACCATGCGGGCCAGGCGCCGCGCGGCGCCTGGTCCATGGATGTCCAGCCGCCATGTGGCGAAGGTCTCGACAAGGGCCCGCCCACGGGACCCCGGCTTCCGCTGGGGTGACAGGATGCACCGCCCATCCGCGCCCGCCATTCGCCGCCCACGCTGATTCACCCTACCTTGGTCCCATGACGCCCGCATCCACACCCGCCTGTCCCCACTGCGCCGCCGGCCCCTTCGCTGGCGTGACCTACGACGAAGAGCTGGCCGCCAAGACCCGCCTGCTGCGCCGGGAGTTGGGCGCCACGACACGGCCGGGCGCCAGCCTGGACCTGGAGCGCGTGGAGCTGCGGCCCGCCCCGGCGCGGGAGGGCTACCGCAACACGGTCAAGCTGGTCTTCGGCTGGGACAAGGCGGCCCGCCGGGCGGCGCTGGGCATCTACCGGCCGGGCAGCCATCAGCTGATTGATCTGGGTCATTGCCGCGAGCACCACCCCGCCCTCGGCCCGCCCATCGCCTTCATCGCGGAGGCGGTGGGGCGCCTCGGCCTCCCCGTCTACCACGAGGGCCGCGCCAAGGGCTTCCTGCGCCACCTGCTGCTGCGCGTGCTGCCCGACGGGCGCATGCTCTGCTGTTTCGTCACGCCCCAGGCCGAGGGCGCCTGGCAGGAGAAACTGCTCATCCTCGCCCGCGAGCTGCGCGCCGCCTTCCCGGCGCTGCTTTGCGTGACACAGAACCTCAATCCGGGGCGGGGCAACGCCGTGCTGGGTCCCCACACGCAGCTGCTGGAGGGACAGTGGTCGGTGCCCTGCCTCTTCCTGGAGACACCCGTGGCCGTGAGCGCCACCTGCTTCCTGCAGGCCAACCTGGAGGTCTTCCGCCTCATCCTGGCCGACCTGCGGGACTGGATCCGCGCCC
This sequence comes from bacterium, assembly GCA_030685015.1. NCBI lineage: Bacteria > bacterium. Next base: position 695 of record JAUXWS010000036.1, on the reverse strand, counting down.
GGGCGGCGGAGGGGGGCGCCCCGCCGCGGGTGGCGGACCTCTACTGCGGCTGCGGGGCGATCGGCCTCTCGGTGACGCGCACGGAGCCGCTCTTCCTGCTGGAGGGCGAGCACGCCAGCCAGATCCCGCTCATGGAGGCGGCCCGCGCCGATGGCCGCGCCGAAATCGAGGTGGTGCGTGGCCGGGTGGAGGACTGCCTGACCAGCCTGGAACTCTTCGAGCCGGACCTGGTCCTGGTGGATCCTCCGCGCAAGGGGCTGGATCCCGCCCTGCTGGACCACCTGCACCAGAGGCCGCCCCGCGCCCTCGCCTACCTGTCCTGCAATCCCGCCACCCTCGCCCGCGATCTGGCGACCCTCAGCCAGGATCCCGCCTGGCGCCTGGAGTCCCTCACCGCCTGGGACATGATGCCGGGCACGGAGCACGTGGAGGTCCTGGCGCTGCTGCGGCGGGAGTGATTGGGCCGTGGATGGGCACGATGCGGGAAAGCCTGGCCTCTTACCATGAAGTGAAGCAGAGGGGCGACACCAGGGCAGGATCCTTCTGACCTTACGCTGCCGCTGAACCATCCTCCAGGGGCGGCACCATTTGCCGAGGTGTCCGACCATGGGTCGGACACCTGTTCGTAGGCTCAGACACTCCCCGGCCACCTCTCCACCTGGGGCAACAGCTCGCCCGCCCGGCGCGACACCCGC
>JAUXWS010000035.1 GCA_030685015.1 bacterium | reverse complement strand
CGGTCTTCATCGCCCCAATCGGTCCGGATTTTCCGCAATTTTCTTGAACAGACCACCAGTATGCCCTGCGAAAATTCCGAAAACCCGGCCTCGATTTGGACGCGAATCCCATCCAAGGCCCAAGCCCGACAGGCTGCTAGGCGCGCCCAATATGGTGGAATGCGGCGGGCTTGGCCGTCCTCCGGCCCGGGCGCTCAGGTTCGGCCCTTGTGCCCCAGCAGGATCTCCACCGGCATCGTGTCCTTCCCGCACCGCACCGTCAGGCGGATGCCCCGGCCCTCGGCGTAGACCCGGGCGGCGGCCAGGTCTGTCTTGACCGCCTCGGGCAGGTCCGGATCCGCCAGGGCGGCGGACGCTGCCTTCTCCCCCAGCACCACCGCCGCGACGAAGTGCCCCCGGCCGGGCGTCAGGTAAAGGAAAACACGCCGGGGCTGGCGCAGGCGGAAGGACCAGCCGTAGGCCTTGCCCGGAAAGGCCCACTCGCGGGCCAGGGGCGCATGCCCGCTCTCCACCCGCCTCACCAGGGCTGTCCAGGCAGGGGCGGCCTTGCCCAAGACCCGGGTCAGCTCCGCCTCGGTCGGCGGACAGGTCTTGTCGTCGAAGCAGCTCAGGGCCATGTATCCTCCTTCAAGAGCGATGCCCGGGCTCAGGACGGGCGCAGCGCCAGGAACACCTCGCCGCCGGGCGCCGCCTCGCTGTGGACGAAGGGCAGGGCGCGCGCCAGGAAGCCCGCCTCGGCCAGGGTCTCCAGCCAGACCCGGCGGGGAAAACAACCCATCAGGTGGCGGTCGTGGACGCAGCGCACACGGCCCTCCGCCTCGCGCAGCAGCAGGGCGAAGTCGCAGACGTAGCTCGTGTCGGCCGAGTCGGTATCCCAAGTCCATTCCAGGTAGCGAAGGCCGCGCCGGCCATCCGCCTCGTCATGGCCGCCCTGGCTCGTGCCAGGCGTGAAGGACTCGCGCGTGTGGTCCGGGCAGAAGAGGGCGGCGCCGCCCGGCCGGCAGTGGGCGAAGGCCGTGCGCGCGGCGGCCAGCAGGTCGGCGCGCGTCGTCAGGTAGCTGGCGGCGTCGTGGAGGAGCACGGCGTCGAAGGTCCGGCCCAGGCGCAGGGTGCGCATGTCCCCCGGCAGGTGCTCGCAGTCCGGGTTGAGGCCGCGGCTGACCTCCAGCATGGCCGGGGAGAAGTCGCTGAGGGTCAATTGGCAGTTCGCCTTCAGGTGGGAGGCGTTGCAGCCTCCGCCACAGCCAAGCTCCAGCAGGGTGCGGGGCGTTCCGCCACATGCCTCGACCAGGAGCCGCCAGTACCAGGCTGCCTCTTCGGCGTAGTCCGCCGGCGCGGTGAGCAGGTGGAACCAGGGGGCGAGGTCGTGATAGAGGCGCGGCCTGTCCTCAGCGCAAGGCGGGGTGCCACCGCCCTCCGGGCCGGATGGGCGGTCCGCGGTCGTCACGGGGCCTCTTCCTCACGGCTCGCGCCGCGAGGAGACCGCACTGGCTGTCCCGCCTCCAGCCAAGCCTTGAGCAAGGCCAGCGCCTCGCCCCATCCCGCGGCGCAGTCCAACTGCGCCCGGCGACCTGCGGGTGTGTCACGGAAGCCGCTCTCCCGCACGCGCACGCGGGTGCCCTCGGCCTCCGCCTCCAGGGTGAGCGTCACCGTGGTGGGCGGTGCCGCGGTGTCCGCTTGCCGTTGGATGACCAGGCGGCGGGGAACGACGGCCTCGAAGACGATGCCGCCATCCGCCACGACCCCCGACGCCCCCCAATCCACCCAGCGGAAGCGGATGCGCCCGCCCGGGCGGGTGTCCACATCGGCGCCGGCCGTGAAGCGCGGGTCCAGGCCCTCCGCAGTGGCCAGGGCGGTCCAAATCCGATCCAGCCCGGCGTTGATCAGTGTGGCAGCCTGGATGTCATCCGGCAGCCCGCGCGCCACAAGGAGCCGGTCGGGAGGGCGCGGCGGGCCGGGCAGACGCACGAGGGCGGCCTCCCGGGTCTGATCCGGCGCCAGCACGCGGGACAGTTCCACGCCGGGGAACATCAGCGCGCGTCCGGTGGGCCGCGAAAGCAGCATGTCCTCCATGGCCCAGGGACCCTCTTCAGGCCAGCGCCGGAGAAGGCCCTTCAGATCCATCACCGCCTGGCTCAGCATGCCCGTGGCGCTGCGGTCCCGGGTCGCCCCATAGCAGATTGCTGCGGACGCCTCCAGCTCTTGCCGCGCCACCTCGCCGGGAATACCGGCCTGGCCCAACAGCCGTGCCAGCCCGTCCTGGAAGTGCCCTGGCAGGCGGCCCAGCTCGCTGCCGGGAAGCAGCATCACCAGGCCGGTCCGCGCGTTCATCGCCACCACCAGATGCCGGGGCCGCGCCACCACGTAGGTGGCGGTCCAGTCACCCAGTCGTGAGGTCGAGGGTGGCGGTTCCGGCGGATGGCGCTCGATGCCCAGCCGGTCCAGCAGTTTCGCCGTGCAGCGCAGTGCAATCATCAATCGCGCCTCTTGTTGTCGCTGAGTTTAGGATGTCCACCTGACCGTTCAGCTTGCCCAGACCGACCGTGGCCGTGGCTGGTCTGGATTCCGGCTCCGGACCGAGGGATCCCCATTGGCGGCGGCTGTCCCGGCTCATGCCCTGCGCCACAGGCTCCGCAGCCAGCGGTGGATGGCGTGGATCCCCTTGACCGGCTCCAGGTGCAGGAGGAGGCACTCGCCGGCCACCAGCTCCAGGTCAAGCTCCCGGCCGCGTGCCACCGCCACCAGCGAGGAGGAGCCCTGCTGCAGCCAGATGCGGCGGATGCCCGCCGCCGCCGCCTCTTCCAGCAGGCCCGGCACCACGCCGGGCGGCAGGCAGACGACCAGGCCGTCCACCGGCTTGGGCAGATCGGCCAGACGGGCGACCGCGGGCCGGCCCGCGACCATGCCGCCGGCCGGATGGACGATCTGGACCTCCCGGCCACGAGCGGCCAGTTCCCGCAACAGCGTGTCGCCGAACTTGCGTCCCCCGCGCGAAGCCCCGGCCAGCGCGATCCGCCGGCAGGCCAGGAAGGCGGCCAGCGGGGAGGCGGCCTCCCCCATGCTCAGACGACCTTCTTCTGCTTGTCCTGCTTGTCCTGCTTCTTCTGGTCCTTCTGGTTGTGCTTGGTCGCATCCTGCTTCTTGGCCTTTTCCTTGTCCTTCTTGCCGCCCTTGTCACCCATGATGGGCCTCCTTGCGCTTGATGGCAGCCGCTCCGCCGCCCGGCTCAGGCCAGCAGCTTGCGGCCGATGCTTGCAAACTCGTCGGCGAACTGGACCAGCCGCTCCTCCACGGCCGGGCTGGCCAGCTCCTCCCCGTGGAAGTCGCCGTCGTGGACGTAGACCACGCGCGGCAGCTGGATCATGCGCCATTCGTTCATGCAGATCTGGGTGAGGTGCATGGTGCTCAGGTAGCTTTTCTCCCCCCCGGCGGCGCAGAGAATGCCGAAGAACTTGCCATCACACCCTTTCATGCAGGTGTCCAGCACGATCTTCAGCCCGTCGTTGACCGTGTAGCAGTGGACGCCCATGCCGAAGATGTAGTTGTCGGCGGTGGCGATCCGCTCGGCCAGATTCCGCATGGAGGCCGTCTTGCCCAGGTGGCAGGGGCGCAGCTCCACCTCGCGCAGGTCCACCAGGTCGAGTTCGACCCCGGGCCGGCCGGCGAGGAGGTCCTCCACCCGGCGGCAGAGCAGGCGCGAGCGCGACGTGGGGCTGAGGGAGCTGGAGAGGATGAGGGTCTTCATGACAGTCCATTCCGCAGAACAGGATTGAGCTGGGCCGTGTCCGCCGGCGACGGGTTGGCCGCCCCAATCTATGGAAGCGAAACGATCCGCCCCCATGCCCAGGTGGTCAAGCCTGGGCATACCCGACAGAAAAAGTCTGGAATTTTGCCCGGGGCGCCCTTCCCTGCCTTGCCTCGCCATTTGGGGAGCATTAGCTTGTCGGTCAACGACTAAAATCAGAACCTGAACGGTTCTACTTTTGGAGGTGATGGTGCTGCGCATCACCAAGCAAAGCGACTACGGCATCGTCCTCATGACCCTCTTCGCCGCCCAGCCCCAGGCAGCGGCCAAGAGCGCGCGGGACCTCGCCCAGGAGACCGGCCTGCCCCTGCCCATGGTGGGGAAGATCCTCAAGCTGCTGGTGCGCGACGGCCTGCTCGCCTCCCAGCGGGGCGCCAAGGGCGGCTACCGGCTCAGCCGGCCGCCGGATCGCATCACGATCGAGGAGGTCGTCAGCGCCCTGGAGGGACCCATTGCCATCACGGAGTGCACGGAACGGGGGCCGGGCGCATGCCGCTATGTGGACGGCTGCGACCTGCAGCCCAACTGGCTGCGCATCAACCAGGCGCTGCGTCATGCCCTGCAGGGCATCACGCTCCTGGACATGACGCCCGACCGCTCCGGAGGCGGGGAGGGCGAGCGGGCGGGCAACGGCAACGGCGTGGCGCGGGCCGCGGCGGCGCTGGAACGGATGGGGGAGGCGCAGGCATGAACAGCGAGACCCGCGAGATCCAGGAACTGGCCGACCGCGACTACAAGTACGGCTTCGTCAGCGCGATCGAATCCGACACCATCCCGCCCGGCCTGGACGAGGGCATCGTTCAATTGATCTCGCAACGCAAGGAGGAGCCTCCCTTCATGCTGGAGTGGCGGCTCAAGGCCCTGCGCGCCTGGCGGGAGATGACACATCCGGACTGGGCCTACCTGCGCATCCCGCCCATCGACTTCCAGGCCATCTCCTACTACTCGGCGCCCCGCAAGAAAGAGGGGCCGGCCAGCCTGGACGAGGTGGATCCCGAGCTGCTGGAGACCTTCGAGAAACTGGGCATCCCGCTGGGCGAGCGGGCCCGCCTGGCCGGCGTGGCGGTGGACGCCGTCTTCGACAGCGAGTCGGTGAAGACCACCTACAAGGAGGAGCTGGCCACCCGCGGCATCATCTTCTGCTCCATCTCCGAGGCGCTACGTGAGCACCCGGAGCTGGTGCGCGCCCACCTGGGCAGCGTGGTGCCCATCCGCGACAACTTCTACGCCGCCCTCAACAGCGCCGTCTTCAGCGACGGCTCCTTCGTCTACATCCCCAAGGGCGTCAAGTGCCCCATGGAGCTGTCCACCTACTTCCGCATCAATGCCGCGGGGACGGGCCAGTTCGAACGCACCCTGATCGTGGCCGACGAGGGCTCCCAGGTCAGCTACCTGGAGGGCTGCACGGCCCCCATGCGCGACGAGAACCAGCTCCACGCGGCGGTGGTGGAGCTGGTCGCCCTGCCCGGCGCCTTCATCAAGTACTCCACCGTGCAGAACTGGTACCCGGGGGACAAGGAGGGGCGCGGCGGCATCTACAACTTCGTCACCAAGCGCGGCCTCTGCCACGAGCGGGCCCGCGTCTCGTGGACGCAGGTGGAGACCGGCTCGGCCATCACCTGGAAGTACCCCAGCTGCATCCTGCGCGGCGACGACTCGGTGGGCGAGTTCTATTCGGTGGCCCTCACCGCCAACCACCAGCAGGCGGACACCGGCACCAAGATGATCCACCTGGGCCGCAACACAAAGAGCACGATCATCTCCAAGGGCATCTCGGCGGGCCTCAGCCAGAACAGCTATCGCGGCCTGGTGCAGGTGGGGGCCGGCGCCGAGGGGGCGCGCAACTTCTCCCAGTGCGACAGCCTGCTCATCGGGGACCGCTGCGGGGCGCACACCTGGCCGGTGATCGACGTGCGCAACACCAGCAGCGTGGTGGAGCACGAGGCCACCACCAGCCGCATCAGCGACGACCAGGTCTTCTACTGCCGGCAGCGCGGCATCAGCGGGGAGGACGCCCTCTCCCTCATCGTCAACGGCTTTTGCCGCGAGGTGCTGGCCGAGCTGCCCATGGAGTTCGCCGTGGAGGCCCAGAAACTGCTGGGCGTAAGCCTGGAGGGCAGCGTCGGCTGACGGCGCCGACCACGTCCGACAAGCTGCCAAGACAAGGAGCGCCGGGCGCTTGCGCGCCCGGGGACAGGAAACAGGGCCGGCGGCGCGCGACAGAGTGGCCGGCCGCAAGGAGCGCAGACATGTTGAGCATACGAGACCTGCACGTCAGCGTGGCGGGCAAGCCGATCCTGAAGGGCTTGTCCCTGGAGGTGGGGGCGGGCGAGATCCACGCCGTGATGGGGCCCAACGGCTCGGGCAAGAGCACGCTGGCCAACGTGCTGGCCGGCCGCGAAGGTTACGAGGTAACCGCCGGGGAGGTGCTCTACCAGGGGCGCGATCTGCTGGACCGCGAGCCCGAGGAGCGGGCCGGCGACGGCATCTTCCTCGCCTTCCAGTATCCCGTGGAGATCCCCGGGGTGCCCAACCTCTATTTCCTGCGCATGGCCCTCAACGCCCAGCGCCGCCACCGCGGCCAGCCCGAAGTGCCGGCCGAGGACTTCCTGCGCCTGATCAGCGAGAAGCTCAAGCTCCTCCACCTGGACGACAGCCTGCAGAAGCGCGCCGTCAACGAGGGCTTCTCCGGCGGCGAGAAGAAGCGCAACGAGATCTTCCAGATGCTCATCCTGGAGCCGCGCCTCGCCCTGCTCGACGAGACGGACTCGGGCCTGGACATCGACGCCCTGCGCGTGGTGGCGGACGGGGTCAACGCGCTGCGTTCCCCGGAATTCAGCGCCGTGGTGGTGACGCACTACCAGCGCCTGCTGGACCACATCGTGCCGGACCGCGTGCACGTCCTGGCCGACGGGCGCATCGTGCGCAGCGGCGGTCGCGAGCTGGCCCTTGAGCTGGAAAAGCGCGGCTACGGCTGGATCGAAGACGGGATGGAGGTCCCGGCGTGAGCGCGGCCCGCTCCCTCTCCTCCTGGCTGGCCGATCCCCCCGCCGCGGACGGCCTGCTGCCGCAGGCGACGCGCCGGGTCGTGGCCCTGGGCGCCCTGGAGCGCGGCCTGCCCGGGCCGGGCGACGAGAGCTGGCGCTTCACCCGCCTGGACGGTCTGGGCGAGGAGAGCTTCCAGCTGGCGGCGGCGGGACCCCTTCCCGATGTGGATCAATTGACCGCCCTCAGCCCCGAGGGGGTCGTGGTGGACCGGCTGGTGCTGGTGAACGGCCGCATCGTGCCGGAGCTCAGCGAGATCGGGGCGCTGCCCGCCGGCGCCGGCTTCGGCAGCCTGCGCGCCATGAAGCAGGCCGCGCGGGACGGCGTGGCCGAGGCGGCCCTGCTGCTCGAGCGGCTGGACACGCTCAGCCGCCCCGCCGGAGGCGTCTTCAGCGCCATCAACAGCGCCCTGGCCGAGGACGCCGCCGGGCTGTGGGTGCCGGCCGGCGTGCGGCTGGAGCGGCCCCTCCACGTCCTCTCCCTCATGCTGCCGGGCGCGACGCCCCTGCTGGCCCAGAGCCGGCTGCTGGTGGCCATGGGCGAGGGCAGCGCCGCCACCGTGGTGGAATCCAACGGCGGTTTCGGCGAGGCGGCCTGTTTCTGCAACGCCGTCGGCGAATTCCTGCTGGGACCGGGCGCCACGCTGGAGCACCTGCGCGTCCAGCGCGACAGCGGCGCCGGCCGCCGCGTGAGCGGCACCTTCCTTCGCCTGGAGCGGGAGGCGCGCGCCCGCTCCCACACCTTCACCACCAGCGGCCGCCTGATCCGCAACGAGTACCGCCTGGAACTGGCCGGGGCGGGGGCCCGCGGGGAGATCAACGGCCTGGCCCTGCTGCGCGACGGAACCCAGGTGGACAACCACACGCATCTGATCCACCGGGCGCCGGACTGCTCCAGCCGCCAGAGCTTCCGCACCATCCTCTCCGACCGCAGCCGCGGCGTCTTCACCGGCCGGATCGAAGTGGCCCGCGACGCCCAGCGCACGGACGCCGTGCAGTCCTGCGCCGCCCTGCTCCTTTCGCCCGAGGCCCGGGCCGTGGCGCGTCCGCAGCTGGAGATCCTGGCCGACGACGTGAAGTGCACCCATGGCGCCACGGTGGGCAGCCTGGACGAGGGCAGCCTTTTCTACCTGCGGTCGCGGGGCATCCCCCGGGACCTGGCGCGGCGCCTGCTCATCCACGCCTTCTGTTCCGGACAACTGGGACGGGTGCGGACCAGCGAGCTGGTCAGCCCACTGGACCGCCTCATCACGCGCACGCTGGCGGAGTAGCCATGACCGACCATCCTCCCCATCCAGTCGCGGCGCTCCGCGCCCAGTTCCCGGCCCTGGACCAACAGGTGCACGGCAAGCCGCTCTGCTACCTGGACAACGCCGCCACCACCCAGAAGCCGCTGGCCGTCCTGGCGGCGATGGAGCGCTACAACCGCGTCGACTGCGCCAACGTCCACCGCGGCCTCCACGCCCTGGCCGTGCGCGCCGACGAGTCCTACGAGGCGGCCCGCGAATCAGTGCGCCGCCACCTCAACGCGGAGGGGCCGGAGGCCGTCATCTTCACGTCCGGCACCACGGCGGCGGTCAATCTGGCGGCCTGGAGTTTCGGCGAGGCCTTCGTGCGGCCGGGGGACGAGATCCTCGTCACCGGCCTGGAGCACCACAGCAACCTGGTGCCCTGGCAACTGCTCTGCCAGCGGCGGGGCGCCCGCCTGGTGGTGGCCCATGCCGACGAGCGGGGCGAGGTGTCGCTGGACGAGTTCCGCGCCCGCCTGTCGGAGCGGACGCGCCTGGCCGCCCTGACCCATGTCTCCAATGCCCTGGGCACGGTCAACCCCGTGCGCGGGATGATCGCCCTGGCCCATGAGGCCGGTGCCCGCGTGCTGGTGGACGGGGCGCAGGCCGTCCCCCATCTGCCGGTGGACGTGCAGGAGCTGGGCGCCGACCTCTACGCCTTCAGCGGCCACAAGGTCTATGGTCCGACGGGGATCGGCGTGCTGGCGGGGCGGCGCGAGCTGCTGGAGCAATTGCCGCCCTGGCAGGGTGGCGGCGACATGATCGCCAGCGTGAGCTACGAGGACGCCGAGTTCAACCAGCTGCCCTGGCGGCTGGAGGCCGGCACCCCGCCCATCGCGGGAGCGATCGGCCTGGGGGCGGCGCTGGACTTCCTGGGCGGACTCGACCCGGCCGCCCTGGCCGCCCACGAGGAGGCCCTCCTGGCGCGGGCCACGGCGCTGCTGGAGGCGCTGCCCGGCGTGAGGATCGCGGGGCGGCCCCGTCACAGGGCGGCCGTCCTTTCCTTCAATTTGACGGGGGCCCACCCCTCCGATGTGGCCACCCTGCTCGACCTGGAGGGTGTGGCCGTGCGCAGCGGCCACCACTGCGCCCAGCCGCTTATGGATCGCCTGGGGCTGCCCGGCACGGTGCGCGCCTCCTTCGCCTGCTACAACACGCTGGAGGAGGTGGAGCGCCTGGCGGCGGCGCTGGGCAAGACCCAGCGCCTGCTCGGCGTTTGAGGTTGGAAGAACCGCGGAGAGTCACATGCCAGTGGACAAGCAGGCGCTTGAAGAGCGGATCGTCGCCGCGCTGAAGACGGTCTTCGATCCGGAGATCCCGGTGGACATCCATTCCCTGGGCCTCATCTATGGGGTGGACATTGGCGACGACGCCTTCGTGCAGGTCAAGATGACGCTGACCACGCCCAATTGCCCCGAGGCGGAGGCCCTCCCCGGGCGCGTCACGGAGCGCGTGATGGAGGTGGAGGGCGTGCAGGGCGTGCATGTCGATCTGGTCTGGGAGCCCGTCTGGACCAAGGACATGATGAGCGAGGCGGCCCGGCTCCAACTGGGATTCTTCTGATCCGTCGGTTCGACCGCCTGCCGCGTCCCCCATTTCCTCGCCCCAAGGTCCATCGCGGACCCGCACTCCAAGGCGGGCTGCAAGGGACGATCGGTCAAAGCGGATTCCTCGACTTCTCCTTGCGGCTCGCTTCCCCATTGACCAGATTGATCACGGATCGCGAAGCATCCTCCCTCCCGAGAGGCGATCACCCATTCATGTTGGACAACAGCCACCCCATGCTCTCAACTGACCCCGAGGCCGCCATGCGGCGCATCCTCCTGGCGGTTGCCGTGTCTTTCCTGCTCATCCTGCTCGGCGTGGGTGGACTTGCCTTGTCAAGCCTGCGTGGGTTGACCCGTGACGCGGCCTCGGTCCGCCGGGCCCAGGAGGTGAAAACCCTGGTCTCGGAATTGATGGGGGCGTTGACCGATGTGGAGACCAGCGTGCGCGGACACCTCCTCACCGGCCAAGCCGATTTCCTTGAACCTTATCACCAAGCGCGCGGGCAGATCTCGGCCCTGGCCGAGTCCGTGCAGGCCCGCGTCCTGGACGACTCTGTCAACCTTGCGCTGACGGACATGATCCTGCTTGCGCAGTCGCGGCAGGAGGTCGCGGAAGACGTGCTGACAACTTTCCAGGAGCGGGGATTCGTCCAGGCGCAAGCCCTGGTGGCCTCCGGAACAGGCATGGAATTGCACGACCGCCTCCGCGGGCACGAGGCCTGGATCATGGAGCGACAGAATCAGATCCTGAGGGATCGGGAGGACCGCACGGCGAGGACCGCACGGCGCACCATGGTGTTGCTCGCGCTGGGGGTGGCGACCGGCATGGCGGTCCTGGCGTTGGGCACCATGGTCCTGTACCGCGGACTTGGCGAGCGGGCGGCCGCCCGGCGCGCCCTGCAAACAAGCAATTCCCTGATGGAGGCTATCCTGGCCGGAACCGATTACGCCATCATCTCCGGCGACGAAGGAGGCATAAGACTGTTCAACCGGGGCGCGGAAAAACTGCTTGGCTATGAGGCCGGCGATGTGGTGGGCAAAGCCACGGCCGACCTGTTCCATGACCCGGACGAGATGGCCGCGGCCGCCCGGTCCTTGACACAGGAGCTGGGCGAGGAAGTCAAACCTGGGCTGGAGGTCTTCCTAGCCCGCTCCCGCCGGGGCGCGACCGACATCGGGGAATGGACCTACGTCCGCAAGGACGGCCGGCGTGTCCCTGTCCTCCTGGCCGTGAGTCCCTTGCGCGATGAGAACGGTCGTGTCGTCAGTTTTCTTGGCATCGCCCAGGACAACTCGGCGCGGAAAGAAGCCGAGCGATCCCTCGTCGCATCCCGCGAAGCCATGGCGCTTGCCAAGCATCGTGCGGAGGAGGCGGATCGCGCCAAATCGGTCTTCCTGGCCACCATGTCCCACGAGTTGCGCACTCCGCTCAATTCCATCATCGGCTTCACCGGCGTCCTGCAGCAGGGGTTGGCGGGGCCACTCACCGATGAGCAGCAACGCCAACTGGAGATGGTGCGTGGAAGCGGGCGCCACTTGCTGGCGCTGATCAACGACATCCTGGACATCAGTCGCATCGAGGCCGGTGAGTTGTCCCTACAAGCCCGGCCTATGGAGGTGCCGGACTCCTTGAGGAGAGTGGCCTCCACCCTGGGACCCCTGGCATCGGCAAAGGGCTTGCAACTGGATCTGTCCATGCCACCGGACCTTGGCAGGATCAGGCAGGACGAGCGGCGCTTGGAGCAGATCCTGATCAACTTGATCGGCAACGCCATCAAGTTCACGGAGAAGGGCGGGGTGAAGGTGCAAGCCGTGCGTCGGGCAGGGTGGCTGTGCGTCCAGGTCCAGGACACGGGTCCCGGCATGGACGCGGAAGAACTGGAGCAATTGTTCAGGCCATTCCATCAATTGGACAATGGCCTTGCCCGCAGCCACGAGGGAACGGGGCTGGGCCTGGCCATCAGCCAGCGCCTGGCCGCCTTGATGGGGGGCTCCATCACCGTTCACAGCACGCCGGGACTGGGCAGCACGTTCACCCTGAACGTGCCGCTCGAAGAGGAGACGGTGTCATGAGGGCGAGCATCCTGCTCATCGAGGACAACGTGCAGAACCGTTACCTGGAGACCTTCTTGCTGGAGAGCGCGGGGCATCTGGTCCATGCAAGCGAATCCGGACCGGCTGGCCTGGAGGCCGCATCCGAACTGCGTCCGGACTTGGTCCTGCTGGACATCCAATTGCCAGGCATGAATGGATACGAAGTGGCTCGCCGCCTCCGTCGGGACCCGCTGCTGCGCGGCATCCCCATCGTGGCGGTCACGTCGCACGCCATGGCCGGCGACCGGGAACTGGCGCTGGAGGCTGGCTGCGACCACTACATCGAGAAGCCGATCGATCCGGACACATTCCTCGTCACAATCACGGCTGTACTGGCGGAGGCCCGCGGGAGGATCGCATGAAGAAGGTGCTTGTGGTGGATGACCGCGAAGACAACCGCATGCTGGTGCGGATGATGCTGGTGGGTCTGGGTCTGGAGGTGCACGAGGCGCGCCACGGCGGCGAAGCCCTGGACCTGGCGCGGAGCCAGCCGCCGGATCTGGTCATTTCGGACCTGCTCATGCCCGTGATGGACGGCTACACGTTCCTGAGGGCCTGGAAGACTGATCCGGCGTTGGCCACCATCCCGTTCCTGGTCTACACTGCGACCTATGTGGAGCCCCAGGACGAGCAACTGGCCCTGGACCTGGGCGCGGACGCCTTCATCCGCAAGCCCGAGGAGCCGGAAACCTTCATTGCCCGTATCCAGGCGCTGGTCAGCACGGAGCGGACAGCCTGGCAGGCCCCGATCAGACAGGCCACCATCGGGGAGGAGGTGGTCGTCCGTGCCTACAACGAAGTCCTGGTGCGCAAGCTGGAGAAGCGCTCACAGCAGCTGTCCATGACCATGGACGCCCTGCGGTCCAGCGAAGCCAGGCTGCGGGCCATCCTGGACGCGGAGCCCGGTGGTGTCCTGCTGGCCACATCGGATGGCCGGGTTCTGGAGATCAACCAGACCGGGCTTGACCTGCTGGAGGCCGGGCGCATGGCGGACCTCTCCCAGGGGTTGGCGCGCCTGGCAAGGGAGGAAAAGCGTCAGGCATTCCTGGAAACCCTGGCGAGCGCATCTGCGGGGCAGCCAGCCCGGATCGAGCTTGAATGCATGGGATTGAAGGGGCGCTGGCGTTGGTTGGAATGGTTCGCGGCCCCTTTTCAAAAGACGGACGCAGAGAGGGGAGGGGCGACGGTCTGCATCTTCCAGGACGCCACGGTTCGCCGGACCGCGGAGGAGGCGCTGCGCGAGACCACGGAGCGTCTCCAACTGGCGGTGGCCACGGGCAAGGTCGGCTTGTGGGATTGGGACATGCTGAGCCGGAGGGTGGTCTTCTCGCCAGAGTGGAAGCGACAATTGGGTTACGAGACGGATGAGATCACATCAAGCTTCGATGAGTGGGAGCGGCGGCTCCATCCCGATGATTACCAAGCGGCGCTGGCGCGGCTCAATGCCTTCCTGGATGGGGATGCGACCGAGTTCCGCTCGGAGTTCCGGCTGCGCCACAAGAACGGCTCGTGGCGCCAGATCCTGTCCCGCGCATCGGTAGTCAGGGACGCGCAGGGAAAGCGGGTCAATTTGATCGGTTCGCATGTGGACATCACCGAGTTCACCGAGCTGCAAGCGCAATTGATGCAGGCGCAGAAGATGGAAAGCATCGGCCGCCTGGCCGGTGGCGTGGCCCACGACTTCAACAACCTGCTCACGGTCATCAACGGCACGGCGGACCTGGCCCTGTCCAACCTGGGAGCGGACGACCCCATGACCGACGCGCTGACAGACATCCGACAAGCCGGCCAGCGCGCCGCCAACCTGACCAGGCAACTGCTGGCCTTCAGCCGGCGACAAATGCTGAAACCACGCCCGCTGGACCTGAACGAGATCATCCAGGGCATGTGGACCATGCTGCGCAGACTGATCAATGAGCAGGTGGAGCTTGCCTTCAGCCCCGGCAAACCCATGAGGTTGATCAGCGCGGACCCGGGACAGATCGAGCAGGTGATCGTGAACCTTCTGGTCAACAGCCAGGACGCCATGCCTTCGGGCGGCCGCATCCTGGTCGAGACACGCGAGGTTTCGCTGGACAAGGAGCAGGTGTCGGGGCGGCCTTCCATGCAGCAGGGCCCTCATGTCATGCTGGCCATCAGCGATACGGGCGTCGGCATGGACGAGCCCACTCGCCGGCACATCTTCGAGCCCTTCTTCACGACCAAGGAGCAGGGCCTGGGCACCGGCCTGGGGCTGGCCACGGTCTACGGGATCGTCAAGCAGAGCGGAGGCAGTGTCTGGGTCTACAGCGAGGTCGGAAAAGGCACCACATTCAAGATCTACCTCCCGGTGCATGAGGGCCATCGGTTGCCCGAAGCGGTCGAGGCCGCCACGGAGGTTCCGGGGGGACGGGAAACCCTGCTCGTGGTGGAGGATGATGCGGCCGTGCGCGAGGTCTCCCGCCGGGTGCTTGAGTCAGCGGGCTACAAGGTGTTCACGGCGGCCAATGGGCGGGAGGCCTTGTCCCACTTCCAGGCCACTCCCATCGAACTGATGCTCACGGATGTGGTCATGCCGGGCATGAGCGGGCGGGAGCTGGCGGATGAGGTGTCCCGCCTCGACCAGTCAACCAGCATCATCTATTGCTCAGGATACACGGAGGATGCCCTGCTACATCACCAGGTCACATCCATGAGCCGGCATTTCATCGCCAAGCCCTTCTCCCGCCGTGATCTTCTTCTGCTTGTCAGGCAGGTGCTGGATGGCAGGCTGAAGCCAGGCGGAAGCGGGCGGGGTTGACATGGGGGCGGTCGACACGAGTTCATTGGACCCGGACCTGGCCGGCCATGTGCGCGCCGCCCTGCTGGCCGTCGAGGGCGTGCGGGTGGACGGGGCCGGAGCGGAGCAGGCGGCGGCCATGGCCGACCTCGCACGGGAGCTGGTCCAACGCCATGCCGGCCGCCCGCCGGCCCAGATCGACGGGTTGCAGCCGGCCCGCCGGCTCTACCACGCCATCGGGGTGGACCCCACCCGCACGCGCCCCTCCTCCGAGGCCCTGCTCCGGCGCGTATTGAAGGGCCAGGGCCTGCCCGCCGTCAACAACGCGGTGGATGCCGGCAACGAACTGTCCCTGCGCATCCTGCTGTCCATCGGCCTCTATGACCTGGACCGCATCAAGGGACCGGTCCTCTTGCGGCGGGGGCGGGCCGGCGAGGGCTACCCCGGCATCCGCAAGGAGGAGGTCCACCTCGAGGGGCGGCTGGGCCTCTTCGACGAGGCCGGCCCCTTCGGCAGCCCCACCAGTGACTCGCCCCGCACCTCCGTCGGCCTGGAGACGCGGCGCCTCCTCCTCGTCATCTTCGCTCCGGCCGACCACCCCCGCCCGCTTCTGGATGAAGCCCGGGAACTGGGCGAGGTCCTGTTCAGCCGTTGGTGTGGGGGCCAGGCGAGCGGACATCGATTCCTTTCCTGAATTCACTTCCCCAAAGCAGTCGCTTCATTAAGTTCAGCCAGGAGACTCAATCAGGACGACGCCCATGGCGCTCAGCTTCTTCCTTGAAGCGGACGGCCCCCCGCCCGCCCAGCCCGAGATCCGCATTTACGTGGATGGCACCAGCCGCACGCTGCGGGAAGGCCAGGACATCGAACTGAGCCACTGGAATCCCAACACCACGAACGAACGCTTCCAGGCCGACAGCTCCACCGAGATCGCCCTCAACTTCCTCCTCTTCGGGGAAATGCCGGACCACGGCCTCGTCGTCAACAACCACCTGGACGTGGACGGCATCCTGGCCGCCTATTGCCTGCTGTGGCCGGAGACAGCCCTGGCCCATCGCGAGATCCTGGTGGGCGCGGCGGAGACCGGTGATTTCTGGGCCTGGGCCGAGGCCCCCGTCCTCGCCTTCTATCAGGGGCTGATCGAGGTCATCCGCGCCGGCCGGGCGGCCGGCCGCGCCGAGTCCCTCGTCCACCAGGACTGCTTCCAGGCCATTCCCGCCCTGCTCCAGAAGGGAAGCCGCGCCGCCCGCCTGGACGGTTTCCACGCCGGACCGCGCCTGATCGAAGAGGGCCTCGTCCAGCGCACACTGCACCATCACCGCTTCGTCTCCTGGCGCGTGCCGCGCTCGGTCCACCACGGCGAACTGGGCCGCGCCCTGCTCATCAGCGAATTCAATCCCTCGCTGGAGGACGGCAGCCTGCTCCACATGGTGGCCCGCAACCGCCTGGACGAAGAACGTGTGCAGCTCGTCTCGGTCGAGGGCGAGGGCGGCTGGTATCACGACCTGCACTACCCGGGCTACATGTGGGCCCTCACCGTCAACCGCTGGCGCGCCCCCGGCTTCTGGGAGGGCGAGAGCAGCAACACCTGGTATTTCCGCTACGCCCCGCTGGAGAAGGCGCTGGCGCGCTTGAACCAGGAAGAGCGAGGCGCCGGCCGCTGGCACTGCGCCGAGGAGCTGACGCCCTTTTCCAGCGTGCTGGGCCGGGCCTTCCCCGTGGTGGCCTCCTGCCTGGGCGAGGACGACCTGCCCATCGTCTCCAGCCTGGGTCCGGACACGGTGGCGCGGGAACTACGCCAGGCCTTCACCTACGATTTGACCGGCCAGCGACGATGACGCAGGTGGTGGAGGCCACGCTCTGCTACTTGGAGCGTGAGGGGCGCCTGCTCATGATCAAGCGCGACAAGCGGCCCGACGACCTCCACTTCGGCAAGCACAACGGCCTGGGCGGCAAGCTGGAGGCGGGCGAGGCGCCGCTCGACTGCGCCCGCCGCGAGATCGCCGAGGAGTGCGGCCTCATCGCGGGCCGCCTGCGTTTCGCCGGGCATATCACCTTTCCCCGTTTCGACGGCAGCCGCGACTGGTCGGTCTTCCTTTTCCACGGCACGGAGCTGGCCGGGGAGCAGGGTCCCGACCCGCCCGAGGGCCACCTCGTCTGGGTGCCCCGCCCCGAGCTGCTGGACTTGGACTTGTGGGAGGGGGACCGCCACTTCCTGCCCTGGCTGCTGGCGGGACGACGTTTCCTGGCGCGCTTCGATTACGAGGAAGGCCGCTATCTGGGCCACGAGGTCTGCTTCCTGGAGGAAGGGCCCGCCTGATCTCGGGCAATCGCTCCTGTCCGGGCGGTTGGACGATGGAGGGGAGTGGTGTCAGGCACCATGCCGGAGCACAGGTCACGCCGGCGCCCCGTCATCGGCGTGATGGGCGGCTCGGTCAGCACCGCCGCGGTGGACGCCCTGGCCGAGGCGCTGGGGGAGGCCATCGCCCGGGAGGGCTGGGTCCTGCTCTGCGGCGGCCGTCCGGCTGGCGTGATGGAGGCGGCCAGCCGCGGCGCGGCCCGGCAGGGCGGTCTGGTCGTCGGCGTCCTGCCCGGTGAGGATCCGGCGGCGGCCTCGCCCCACGTGGGCGTCGCCATCGCCACCGGGTTCGGCTGGGCGCGCAACGCCGTCAACGTGCTCAGCTCCACCGTCGTGGTGGCGCTGCCCGGCCGTTCGGGCACGCTCTCGGAGATCGCCCTGGCGCTGGGCTACGGCCGTCCCGTGCTGCTGCTGGGCTGGGAGGAGCAACCGCTGGCCGGCTTCACCCTCCCCCTGTTCCAATCGGTGGGGGCCGTGCTGGCCGAGTTGCGATTGCTGACCGGATAGGGTCGGCCGGCCGCCCGGGTTCGGATCGCATCCTTGACTTCCCACGCCCACGGCCTCCCTGGGTCGTCCGGTGGGTCCCTTTCAGGTTCCAGGAGGACAGGCCCCTTGAGAGACATCATCCGCATCGCCAACGGCCAGGGATTCTGGGGGGACAGCATCGACGCGCCGGTCCATCTGGTGGAGCGGGGCGGCATCGATTTCCTCACCCTCGACTACCTGGCCGAGGTCACTCTTTCCATCATGCAGCGCCAGCGTCTCAAGAACCCGGAGAGCGGCTTCGCCCGCGACTTCGTGGAGCTGGCCGCGCGCATCCTGCCGGCTTGCCTGGAGAAGAACATCCGTGTGATCACCAATGCCGGGGGGGTCAATCCAAAGGCCTGCCGCACGGCGCTCGAGGAGACCGCCGAACACCTGGGCAAATGGCTGCGCGTGGGGGTTGTCGAGGGAGATGACATCCTGGATCGGCTCGACGACCTCATCCGCCAGGGAGCTGACTTCCGCAACATGGAGACGGGTGAACCCTTCGAGTCCATCCGAGGCCGCATCACATCGGCCAACGTCTATATCGACAGCTTCTGCATCGCCGAGGCCCTGGACCAGGGCGCCCAGATCGTCCTGGCCGGCCGGGTCTCCGACCCGGGCCTGGCCTTGGGCCCACTCATCCATGCCTTCGGCTGGCAACGCGACGACTGGGATCTGCTCGCCGCCGGCACGGTGGCCGGGCACATCACCGAGTGCGGAGCCCAGTGCACGGGCGGCAACTACTCCCGCTGGTGGGAGGTGCCGGACATGGCCAGGATCGGTTACCCCATTGTCGAGGCCGCAGCCAATGGGCGCTTCGCCGTGACCAAGCATGAGGGAACGGGCGGGCTGGTCAATGTGCGCAGCATCACCGAGCAGTTGCTCTATGAGATGGGTGATCCGCGCAATTACATCTCACCCGACGTGCGGGTGGATTTCACGACCCTGTCGCTGGAGCAGGCGGGCCAGGACCGCGTCGAGGTGCGGGGCGTCCGGGGCGCCCCCGCGACGGACACCTTCAAGGTGTCGTGTTCCTACCTTGCCGGCTGGAAGGCGAGCAGCCAACTCACGGTGTCCGGCCCGCGGGCGCGGAAGAAGGCCGAACTGGCGGCGCAGATCATCTGGGACCGTCTGCGACGGGAATGCTGCGAGTATGACGAGACCCTGACGGAATTCCTGGGTGTGAACACCTGCCACCCGGGCATCGCGCCGGAGCAGGATGCCGAAGAGGTGGTGTTGCGCTTGTCCGTGCGGGACCACAGCCGCGTCAAGGTCAATCGCTTCGGCAAGGAGTTGGCTCCCTTGATCACAAATGGTCCGCCCGGCATCACCGGATTCGCGGGAGGCCGCCCCAAGGCCCAGGAGATCATCGCTTTCTGGCCGGCCCTGATACCCAAGCATCTGGTGAAGACGCGAGTGACCGTGGAGTAAGCATGAGAGTGCTGCTGGAACAAATCGCCCAGGCCCGCTCAGGCGACAAGGGAGCCAATTCGAACGTGGGTGTGGTCTTCGCCGACCGGAGGGTCTATGACTGGGCCCTTGGCTGGTTGACAACCGAGCGCGTCAAAGAGCACTTCCGGCGCATTGCCCTGGGCGACGTGGCACGTTTCGAACTGCCCAACCTGCTGGCATTGAATTTCATTCTGGGCGAGAGCCTGGGCGGAGGTGGTTCCCTCTCCCTCAAGAGCGACGCCCAAGGCAAGACGCACGGCCAGGCCATCTTGCGGATGGTGGTGGAGCTGCCCGACGAACTGGCCGAGCTGGTCGACCCGCTCTGATCTCGGCGGGCCTGGTCCCGCGACGGATGTCACGCCATCATCGGCGATCACATCCGGATGGCGGGCTCCCCGCCGCATGCTCCGGGCAGGCCAACCTGGATGGGCATCAATGGGCACCGGCCTCGACCGAGGCGCGGATGCCACCGAGGGCATTCACTCCGGACAACATCTTTCAGCATCACATCTCAGGAGGACCCCATGGCAATCGGCATCGTCGGCTGGGGAGCCTGCCTTCCCCGCAACCGCATCAAGCTCGAGGAGATCGCCGCCGTGTGGGGCGCCGACGCGGCAAGCTACAAGCGCGGCTTGCTGCTCTACGAGAAATCGGTGCCCTCGCCGGACCAGGACGTGATCACCTTGTCCGTGGAGGCCGCCCGCCGGGCGCTGGCACGGGCCGGCGTCGACCCGGCCAGCGTGGGAGCCGTCTACGTGGGCAGCGAGTCCCACCCATACGCGGTCAAGCCCAGCGGCACGACTGTGGCCGAGGCCATCGGCTGCGGGCACCTGGTGCATTGCGCCGATTTCGAGTTCGCCTGCAAGGCCGGCAGCGAGGCCATGTACGTCGCCTACTCCCTCGTCAAGGCGGGCGAGATGCCCTGTGCGCTGGGGATTGGCGCGGACACCAGCCAGGGCGCTCCCGGCGACGCGCTGGAGTACAGCGCCAGCGCCGGCGCGGCCGCCTTCATCATGGGATCCGACGACGTGGCGGCCACCGTGGACTGCACCGTGTCATGGATGAGTGACACGCCGGATTTCTGGCGACGGGAGCACGAGCATTATCCCCAGCATGGCGGGCGCTTCACGGGCGAATCGGCCTACTTCCGCACGGTGCTGAGCGCCGGGCGGGCGCTGCTCGAACGCAGCGGCCTGCGGCCTCAGGACTTCGCCTATTGCGTCTTCCACCAGCCCAACGGCAAGTTTCCGCAGAAAGCGGCGACGGAGCTTGGCTTTGACGTGCGCAGCCCGCAATTCACCACCGGCTGGCTGGTTCCCTGGCTGGGCAACACCTACTCGGGGGCCTCGCCCCTCGGTCTCTCCGCCATCCTGGACGTGGCCAAACCCGGCGACCGCATCTTCATGGTCA
Source organism: bacterium (assembly GCA_030685015.1). Lineage (NCBI taxonomy): Bacteria > bacterium. The sequence continues at coordinate 15,002 of JAUXWS010000035.1, read as the reverse complement.
GCTATGGCAGTGGCGCCGGCTCCGACGGTTTCGTCCTCACCGCCACCGACGAAATCACCCGGCGGCAGGGGCTGGCGCTGGGGACACGCCCCCAGCTGGACGAGCACAAGCGCTACTTGAGCTATGGCGAGTACGTGAAGTTCCGCCGCAAGATCCTGCGCAACTCCTGACAATTCCGCCGCGGCGGGTCCCACGCCTTGCCAGGGACCCGGGTCGGCCAACACATGAGGTGGAAAATGCGTGACGTGGCCGTGATCGGCATCGGCATGACGCGATTCGGCGAGCTGTGGGAGACCAGCTTCCGCGACCTGTTCGTGGAAGCGGGCCGCCAGGCGATGCTGGATGCCGGAGTGGATCATCTGGATTCCATGTACATCGGATGCATGTCTGGCGGGCTCTTCGTGGGACAGGAGCACGTCGGCAGCCTGATGGCGGACTACCTGGGCGTGACGCCGGCCGCGGCCACGCGGGTCGAGTCCGCTTGCGCCTCGGGCGGCGCCGCCGTGCGCCAGGCCTTCATCGAGGTGGCCAGCGGCCTCAGCGAGGTCGTCCTGGCCGGCGGTGTGGAGAAGATGACCGATGTGGATCTCAACCAGGCCACCTATGCCCTCGGTACCGCGGCCGACGCGGAGTACGAGAGCTTTCAAGGGGCCACTTTCCCCGGCCTCTATGCCATGATGGCACGGGCCCACATGGAGCAGTGGGGCACCACGTCGGAGATGCTGGCCAGCGTGGCGGTGAAGAATCATGGGAACGGGCTGTTGAATCCCCTCGCCCAGTTTCGCTCCGCCATCACCGTGGATGCCGTCCTGCAGTCGACCATGATCGCCGATCCGCTGCACGTCCTGGATTGCTCGCCGGTGAGCGACGGCGCCGCGGCCGTGATCCTGGCGCCGGTGGAGTTGGCCCGCAAACTGGGCCGTCCGCTCGTGCGCATCACGGGAAGCGGCCAGGCCAGCGACCGCATCGCCCTGCACAGTCGGCGCCAGCTGGCGGCGCTGGAGTCCACAACCGTGGCCGCCCGGCAGGCTTTGAAGATGGCCGGGCTGAGCATTGGCGACATGGATTTCGCCGAGGTCCATGACTGCTTCACCATCGCCGAGTTGATGGTGCTGGAGGCACTTGGTGTCTATGCGCCGGGCCAGGCGGGACCCGCCACCCTGGCCGGTGAGACAGGTCGCGATGGTCGCTTTCCCGTCAACCCATCGGGTGGGTTGAAAAGCAAGGGCCATCCCGTGGGCGCCACCGGCGTGGCGCAAATCGTCGAAATCGTCAAGCAGATGCGGGGCAGCGCGGAGGAGGGGCGGCAACTCCAGCGTGTCCGGCGCGCCTTGGCGCAGAACATGGGCGGAAGCGGCGGGAGCACCGTGGTTCACATCCTGGAGGCATGAGATGGCACAAACCTTGACAGCCCGCGTCTGGCGGGAGCAACCGCAGCGCTACCGCCTGAGGGCCAACCGGTGCCGCGAGACGGGCGAGATCTGCTTCCCGCCGCGTCTGGTGGTGCCGGGCAATCTGCGGCCCACTTTCGACGAGATACATCTGGAAGGGCAGGGACGGGTGCTCACCTTCACCGTGATCCGCGTGCCGCCTTCACCCTTCAGCGATTTGGCCCCCTATGCCCTGGCCGTGATCGAGACGACGGAGGGCGGCCGCTTGACAGCCCAGGTCACGGACTGCGACCTCACCGACGTGAGCATCGGCATGCTCGTGCGCTTCGAGTTCCGGCGCATCTATGAGGACAACTCCGCCTCGGTCATCTACTACGGATACAAGGCGGTGCCCATGCGCTGAACAGCGTGCGGCCGGGTTCGTCGACCTGCTGCCCGACTGAGGCCCTGAGCTTGGGGGCATGATTCCGGCCGCGCGAACGCGAGATCCTTCATGAGAAACCACCCGCATCTGCACCATTCCGTCCGGAACCTGATGCAGCCGGCCCCGCTTGTCCTGCGCGAGGGCATGAGCATGGCCGAGGCCCTGGCCGAGATCCGGGACAAGGTCGACAGCGACGTCATCAGCTACTTCTATGTGGAGGACGGCCAGGGCCGGTTGACGGGCGTCCTGCCCGTGCGCCGCTTGCTCACCACCCCCCTCGAGGCCATGCTGCAGGATCACATGATCCGCGAACTCCGCACCCTGCGCGAGTCCTCCACCGTGCTGGACGCATGCGAGGCCTTCGCCATGCACAAGCTGCTTGCCTTTCCTGTTGTGGACACGGACAAGCGGCTGTTGGGCGTGGTGGACGTCAAGGCCTTCACCGAAGAAATCTTCGAAGTGACCGAGCACGAGCGGATGGAGGAGTTGTTCGAGGCGATCGGCTTCCGCATCTCGCAGGTGCGCGGCGCCAGTCCGCTCACCGCCTGGCGTTTCCGGTTCCCCTGGCTGCTGGCCACGGTGGCCAGCGGCCTGGCCTGCGCCTTTCTGGCAGGCGCTTTCCAGCTGACGCTGGCGCGCTCCCTCACCCTGGCCTTCTTCATGACCCTCGTCCTGGGACTGGGCGAAAGCCTCAGCATTCAGACCATGACAATGACGGTGCAGGAGCTGCGCACCCGCACACCGACCCTGCGCTGGTTCCTGGCCACCCTGCGTCGCGAGGCGGCCACCGCCGGCCTGCTGGGCGTCTCCTGCGGCCTGCTGGCCGGCGCCCTGGCCTGGTTGTGGCTGGGCGAGAAGATGACCACCCTGGTGCTGGGCGGCGGCATTCTGCTCGCCATGTTGTCGGCGACCACGATCGGACTGGGCATCCCCGCCCTGCTGCACTCCTCCCGCCTGGATCCCAAGATCGCCGCCGGTCCGGTGACCCTGGCCCTGGCCGACCTGTCCACCCTCCTCATCTATTTCTCGCTGGCCACCTTGATGCTATGACGCGGGGCTTCGACGGCATCCCCGCACTCATGGCCGATTTCGTGGACAGGTGTCCGACCATGGGTCGGACACCATGGCTATTCTTGCCGTCCAATGTCCGCGACAGCCCCATCCACTGGACCATCGCCTCCGCTGCGGATGTTCCGGCCACGTCCGTGTCCACCCCTCCAATCGGCTGCCGCAGTTGCTCGCCGCCATGTGGCAAGAAATTGGACAGTGCGCGCACTGCAGTTCGCGGGATCATTCCCCAGTCAAGAACTGAAGACAGGTGTCCGACCCTTGGTCGGACACCTTGGCAAAAATTGCCGTGCGCCCCGCTGGACAGTCCTGCCCAAGGAACACCGGCGCGGACTTGCCCACCACCTTCCACAAAAAGGGCCGGCGTCGCCGCCGGCCCCTTGTTCTTTGTCTGGTCGGGCTGCTCAGGGGCGGACCTTGTCCTCCGGCGCGGCCGGTCGACGACCGTCCTGCGCGTCAAGGGTGGGGATCGCCGCCGGATCGGCGGCGGCCCGCGCGCCGGCCACGGCGGTCACGATGTAGTAGCGCTGCTCCTGCGAGAGGGCGCTGACATGCAGGTGGCTGGTGCCGGCCACCTGGGCGAGCAGGGTGAAACCCTCCCGCGCCTCGTCGCTGACATAGACGCGGTAGCCCGCGGCGCCCGGCGAGGGGGGCCAGGACAGCAGCACGTCCGCCCCCAGGGCCGTGATGGTCACCTCCACCGGATCGGGCGCCACCGCCAGGTTGCCCGTCAGGCAGACATTGTCCACATGCCAATACCAGTCGTAGCGGTCATGGAACTCGAACTTGATCCGCACCTGCTCCTGGCCCGCTGCCCAGGAACTGATGTCCAGCGTGTTGACCCCGCTCACCGTCACCTCGCCGCCCGTGCCGTCGGCGTGCCACTCGCCCAGGATGTAGGGCCAGGTGAGGCCGCCGTCGACGGAGCCCTTGACCCAGGCGTCGGTGAAGGCGCCGCTGTAACCCATGCGCAAGAGGTGCCAGAAGCTCAGGCCGAGGGCGCCCTGGTCGCGGCAGTCGAAGACAGGGCTGAGCAGGGAGGCGTGGTCCTCCTGGGTGGTGCTGCTGTATTGGATGTAGGCGGTCTGGCCTTGGCCCGTGTAGCTGCCGATCACCCAGCTGTTGCCGCCGGGGAGGTGCTGCACGACGCTGAAATCGTCGAAGCCGCTGGTGAAGCTCTGGCAATACTCCAGTCCGACGGGCAGCAGGATCTGGAAAGACCAGGTCGTGCTCACACCCTCGTTGGCCTGGGGCGAGGCGTCCACCGCCCGGATGCGGTACTCCACCAGCTGGCCGGGCGCCACCGGGCCGGGAATGGCGGCGCTCCAGTTGTTGCCGGCCGTGTTGGTCATGGGGATCAGGCTCCAGGCGCTGCCGCCCACCCGCTTCTCAAGCGTGGCCGAGGCCACGCCGGAGGCGTCGCTGATCAGCGCCGCCACGGTCCAGGGTCCGCTCCCGTCCGAGGTGTCGGGCAGGGGCGTGTGCGCGATGGCGGGCGGCGACATGTCCACACCGCCCGTCGAGCTCACCTGGATGAGGTTGGACCACACGCTGAGCTGGTCCTCGGCGTCGCGGGCACGCACTTTGTAATACCAGTCCCCGGGCGACTGGTCGACCACCGTCCAAGCCTCGGCGGTCAGACCGTCGGCGATGGTCGTCTCGGAGGCGAAGGCCGGCACGGGGCTGAAATCGTCCACATAGAAGCCTTCCCCCAGCACCGCGCCGTCCGTCTCATAGCGCAGGCGGACGTTGATGCTCTGCCCCACGTAGGCCGTCAGCGGGAAGGTGGCCGCCACCCAGCCGCTGGAGGCGCCGGTGATGCCGTTGCCGTCGTTGGTGCCGTTGGGGTTGGTGGTGGTGGTGATGCTGCCGGCGATGGGCGTCCAGGTCACGCCGTTGGTGGAGACTTCCACATAACCGTAATCCCAGTTCGTCTCGATGTTGTACCAGGACCGCATGGCCAGCTGCATGCCCGCCGTCACCTGGATGGCGCTGTTCAGCACCGCGGTGGCGTTGCGGTTGTGGCCGGTGCCTCCGAAGTAGCTGTTGGGCGGGCTGTAGGAGCGGGCCGTACTGAGGGCGAAGCCCACCGTTCCGGACGTCCAGTTGGCGGCGCTGGCGAAAAAGTCCGTTCCCTGGGTGGGGCCGCTCAGCTCGCGCAGCTCATAGGAGAGGGCGGGATTGTTGGGGTCGGGAGCGGGCGTGCTCCAGGTCAGGGTGTAGCCATCGCCCACCTCACCCAGCTCGTCCAGCACGGGCGCCGCGGGGGGCAGCTGGCTCCAGGGGTTGCCCGCCATCTCGGCGAAGAGGAGATTGGGCTCCAGATTCTCCGCCACCAGGGCGGGAATGCGGGACTCGGCCGGCCAGAAGCCGTCGCTGCCCGTGCCCACCTCCGGCGTGATGGCCATGATCTTGGGGTGTTCGCCCTGCGCCCCGTAACACCAGTCCACCGTGTCGCCGTTGGTGTTGTAGAGCAGTTCCCAGGCGGCGCCGCAGGTGTAGCCGTTGAAGTTGCTCATCAGGTCCGTCATGATGACGAAGGCGCTGTGGTCCGGCTCCGGTGCATGGATGTTGGTGTAGCCGAAGGGGTAGATGTAAAGGTTGCTGTAGCTGTGGTAGGAGAGGGCGGCGACGAAGTTGCGGCTGTTGATGAAGGTGCGCACCGCCATGTCCTCCGGCTCGCTGAAGGCGGCCGGACCGCGGTAGGTCTCGCTTGAAGGGGTGGGGCTGGAACCCGAATTGTCGTAGCCCCACTGGTAGCCGTAGTTGCGGTTGAGGTCCACGCCCCAGCTGCCATCGCCGTTGTTGCGGCGGTTCTTGCGCCACATGCCGCCGCCGTTGGGGTTGGTGCTCTCGTTGTAGAGGACGCCATCGGGATTCATGAAGGGGATGAACCACAGTTCCCGCTCGTCCACGATGGCCGTCACCCGCGGGTCCGTGCCATAGTTGCTGGTGAGGTGGTTCAGGAAATGCAGCAGCACTTCAATGGTGATGGCCTCCCGCGCATGGATGTAGCCGCCGTAGAGCACTTCCGGCTCGTCCTCGTCGATGCCGGGATTGTCGGAGACCTTGAAGGCCCAGATGGGATTGCCCTGGTGGCTGGTGCCGAGGGAGATGGGAGCCCCCACGATGTCCGGGAAATCAGCGTGGAGCTGGTTGATGGCGGCCATGCCTTCGCTGAAGGTGTGGTAGGCGCCGTAGTTGCGGTCCGCCGTGAGGCGATCGGCGTAGTGCTGCTCCAGGTCGGCGATGAGCACCTTGGGATTGAGGCCGGCCCGGGTCACGGCCGCCAGCTCGGCGTCCTCCAGGGGAAGTTCGATCCCCGCCTCGGTCAGCACGGTGCCGCAGGGATCCAGCCCCCCCAGGGCCTCCGCCAGGCGGGGCAGCCCGCTTTTGTCCTGGATGGGCACGAAGACCTGGTGCCAGGCGGCCGAGGCGCTCTGCAGCCCGGCCAGCAGCAATCCCAAACCCAGCAAGCGACGCATGAGGCTCTCCTTCTCCTGATGGGAAACGCCCGCCGGCGGCCCAGGGACCGCGCTTGTCCAAGATGAATGATGTATGGGCGGGTTCCGGACGGGGTAGCTTAGGATACAACAGCTTTGAAAGCGAGCGGAATTCTCACGAGGGCTGTTTCTTCATGTTGCGGATGCGGCGCTTGAGATCGCGCGCCGCGTCATCCCCCGCATGCTGTCGCAGGTGGCGCTTGATCCAGCGCAGGGCCTCCCTGCGATCCCCCACCATGAGATAGGCCTGCGCCAGGTTGCGGCCCACCCCTTGCTCCAGCGATTTGCGGCGGTCCAGCTGGTGGAGGCTGAGACCGGTCTGGATCACGCCCGGAGCGAAACCGGCCGCGTGATACTCGGCGTGCAGGCGGCGCAGGGCCCTTGCCTCAGTCCCCGGCATCAACATGGCGCGCTTGTAGCACTCCAGCTGCTCGTTGTAGCAGCCTTCCATGTCGAAGCGGTTGAGCCAGGAGTGCAGCTCGGCCAGTTGGATGATGTCGTCGCCACTCATGCCCCGGCGCGGCGCCCTGTTGAAGGCCCAGTCCTTCCAGGCGAGGGCCGGGCCGCCCTGGATGCGCTGTTTGAGGCTGTCGGTCTGCGCCCGCTCGGTGCGCTGCCAGGCCTCCTGGAGCCGGTCGATGCCAAGGGCAAGGCTGTCCCGCAGGGAGGTCAGGCGAGGATCCGTCTCCACGGCGCGGATCGGGGCGCCACACATCAACAACCCGGTCATCAGCAGCACCAGGCATCTCATCGCATTTCCCCGTAGTCCGGTCGATCCACAATGCGGTTGTCGCCATCCAGCACGATGACCTGGGGCAGCGGCCGGTCTTGGGCGTCCACCCAGGCGAAACTCATCACGACGAGCTGGTCGCCGGGCTGGCAGAGCCGGGCCACGCCGCCGTTGGGCGAGACTTCCCGGCTGCCGCGCTCGGCGGGGATGAGGTAGGTCTCGAAGCGCTGGCCGTTGGTCAGGTTGCCCACCAGGACCTTCTCGAAGGCCACCATGCCGCAAGCCTCGTAGATGCCCGGATCGATGGCCAAGCTCCCGTTGTAGTCCAGGTTCGTGGCCGTGACACGGGCCTTGTGGATCTTCGATTTGAGGATCTGCAGGGTCATGGATGTTCCTGTCAACTTCCCTTGCCGCCCACCGCCACGGCCGCTGAGTATAGCATTGGGTGCCTGCAATGTCAGGTCCGGGCGGCGGCATGACTTCGGCCCGTTGGATTGGATTTAGGGCAACAGCAGGGCAGCACCAGGCCATCACCAGGGCAACACCTGGTCGACGCCAGGGCAGCACCAGGCCATCACCAGGGCAACACCTGGTCGACGCCAGGGCAGCACCAGGGCAACACCAGGGCATCACCAGGGCAACACCAGGGCAGCACCAGGGCATCACCAGGGCAACACCAGGGCAGCACCAGGGCATCACCTGGTCGACGCCAGGGCATCACCAGGGCAGCACCAGGGCAGCACCAGGGCAGCACCAGGGCAGCACCAGGGCAACACCAGGGCAGCACCAGGGCAACACCTCGCAGTCCCCCGGCGACGTAGCATGGCTTTCACAACCCAGCACTTGCCAATGTCCTGAGAATGCGTGACTATGTGACCCGCTTGACCAAATGGGTTACATGAGTCATCAGGTCTTCGGGTCAACGGGTCAGGCAGTCAGGAGTCGTCATGGACAAAGCGGATCTTCTGCTGGAAGCGGCCGCCCGGCGCTTCGCCCTTTATGGCTTTCGTCGGACTGTGCTGGATGACATCGCCCGCGACGCCGGCATCGCCAAGGGCAGTATTTATCTGCATGCCACCAGCAAGGAGGATCTCTTCATGCAGGTGGTCAGCCGCGAGCAGCGCCTGATGACCGAGGCGGCCAGCGAGGCGGCGGCCGGACATGAGGATCCCCGCCTGGCGATCGAGGCCATCATCCGCCGCATGCCCGACTGGCTGGTGGAGCGCCCGCTCATGGGGCGCCTCATGACGGGCGATCCCGAGCTGGGCATCGGCCCCGAGCTGGGCAGGCAGATCGAAGGGGCCTGCCAGGGCGACAAACCGCTCTTCACCCTGATCGGCGCCCTCGTGACCACCGGCGTCGAGCGCGGCATCTTCCGCCGGGACCTGGTGGTCGAGGCGCCCGTCTCCATCGTCGTCTCCATGTTCCACATCTATCTGCACAACCGGCGGCAGCGCTTCATCGAACTGGATGACGAGACCTTTCTGCGGGAATTGATGCGTATTCTGTTCGAGGGTATCCAGATCCATGAGCGGGGGCTTCATGAGGACAAATAGCCGCTTGTTGTGGCTGGGATGGGTGATCCTGGGCGGCAGCCTGGCCTATCTGCGCCCGCTGTGGGCCGTCGAGCGTTTCGAGCCGCCGGTGGGTGAGGCCGTCCAATGGCTGCTGGAGCACAACCGGGACTACCAGAAAGCGCTGGCGGACCGTCGCAAGGCGCGCCTGGACGTGGTCGAGACCGGCGCCGCCACCCTGCCCAGCCTCCAGCTGAGCGCCACGGGGACGCACCTGGGCAACATCCAGGATTTCAAGTTCGATTCCTTGACCCTGACCACGGCGGCCGACGACAACTACAGCTTCAATCTGGGCCTCACCCAGTTGCTCTTCTCCGGCAGCGCCTTCCAGGCCATCGGCGTGGCGCGCAGCTACGAGCGCGTCGCCGAGGCGTCCCTCGCCGTGCAGCGGGCCGCCCTCCTGCGCGGCTTCCTCACCGGCTACTCCAGCATCGCCCTGCTGGAGGAGCTGCGCGTCTTGAACGAGGAGGTGGTGGAGGGGACCAAGGCCCGCCTCGAAGACGCCCGCCTGCTCCACGAGATCGGCGCCCTCTCCCGTTTCGACCTGCTGCGCAGCGAGGTGGAGCACATGAACTCCATTCCCGCCCTGCGCGAGGCGGAGGACCAGTTGGACCAGGCCCGCGCCGCCCTGGTCCTGCAGTTGGCCCTCGAACCCGGCACGGAGCTGGGCATCCGTGCCTTCGAGCTGGCCTGTTCCGCCCTGGCGGCGGAGTTCCCCGGCCTGCTGGCCGAGGGCTCGCTGCCCGGCGGGGAGCGGGAGCGGCTGGTCGCCTTGGCCCAGCGCCATCGTCCGGAACGCGATCTCGCCACCAACGCGGTGGAGGGCTATCGCCGGGCCGTGCGCGTCTACCAGAGCGACCACCTGCCCACCCTGGCCGCCTTCGCCAACCTGGAGCACGCCAACCAGTGGGACATGTTCTCCCAGGAGGAGACGTGGCGCAGCAGCTGGAACGTGGGCCTGCAGGCCAGCCTGCCCCTTTTCAGTGGATTCCGCACGGCGGCGCAGGTGGCCAAGGGACGGCAGGACCTGCGCAAGGCCCAGGCCGACGAGTCCCAACTGCTGGACGCCATCGGCCTTGATGTGCGCACGGCCCTGGATGAATTGCAGCGGCGCAGCCTGGACATGATGGCCTGGGAGCGGAACGCGGAGGCGGCGGCCGAGGGCCTGGAGATCGCCCACACCCGCCGCGAGAGTGGCGCCGGCTCCGAGCTGGAACTGCGGGACGCTCGCACGGCGATGAAGGCGGCGCGGGCCAACGCGGCCCTGGCCCGCCACCAGCTGCTGACGGCGCGCATCGACCTGCTGCACGCCCTGGGCCTGCTGGACGAGACGTTCTACCTGGATTCGAGCAAGTGAAGCGAGGTTATCCCATGACACGCATGAGCGCCGGCCCGCGCCGGATGATGGTCCTGCTGGCCGCGACCGCCCTGAGCCTGCCGCTCCTGGCCGGTTGCGGACGCAATGGTCAGGCCGCGCCCTCGGGGAATGCCAAGGACTCCCTGGAGGGCGCCGATCACGAAAGCCAGGTCAACGTGGTGGTGGAGACCCTGGCGCCCCGGCCTTTCAGCGCCCGTCTCCTGCTGGTGGGCGAGGTCCAGTCCGAGAACGCCGCCACCCTTTCCGCGCAGACGGCCGGGACCCTGCAACAGATCGTGGCCGACCGCGGCGCCCGGGTGCGCGCCGGTGACACCCTGCTCGTCCTGGACAGCCGCCGCTACCAGGCGGCCCACGACGCGGCGCGGGCGCAGGTGGAGAACGCCGCGCTGGACTACCAGATGGCGGACCGCCTCTTCCGCAATGGACAGGGAATCAGCGAGAGCGACTGGAAGAAGGCCCAGAACGGCCTGCGCATGGCCGAGGCGGCCCTGGCCGCGGCGCGCATCGATCTGGAGAACTGCTTCGTCACGGCGCCGATGGCCGGCGTGGTGGCGGAGCGCTTCGTCAACCTGGGCGAACTGCTGGCCCCCGGCGTGCCCCTGTTGCAGCTGGTGCAGAGCGATCTGAAGGTTCGCTGCGGCCTGCCTGAGAACCAGGTGGGCCAAGTCACGACGGGCATGCCCGCCACCGTGCGCGTCCCCGAAGCCAGCCTCGAGACGCCGGGCCGCGTCCGCTGGGTGGGCGAGGTGCTGGATGGCCGCTCCCGCACGCTTCCCTTGGAGCTGGAGCTGCCCCGCCAATCCGCCCTGCGCCCAGGCATGGCCTGCCAGGTGGAGATCCGCCACGGCGGCACCGGCCACAGCCTCGTCGTGCCGGTGACGGTGGTGCAGACCGCCCCCGATCACCTCTTCGTCTACGTGGAAGAGGACGGCCGCGCCGTCCATCGCGTGGTCCAGCCCGGGGAGCGGGACGGGGACCTGATCGAGGTGAGGGCCGGCCTGCGCGAGGGGGATCGCCTGATCGTCTCCGGCCACCGCGGCCTGGTGGACGGCCAGGCCCTCCGCATCGTGCCGGCGAGGGGCGGCGGCGAGGCCGCGGCCAAATAGCCTGCGCGCCGGCCTTGCCTGGGATCGGACTGAGATCATGAACAGGACATCGCCCACAGCCAGGGGATAGGCATGCACATCAGCGATTACGCCCTGCGGAACCGGCCAGCCATCTTCATTCTGGTGGTGATGGCCATCATCTTCGGCCTGCGCAGTTACTTCACCCTGCCCCGGGAATCCGCGCCGGACGTCACCATTCCCTACGTCATCATCACCACGCCCTACTTCGGGACCAGCGCCGCCGACATGGAGAACCTGGTCACCAAGGAGATCGAGAAGAAGGTCGGCGAGATCGACAAGATCAAGGAGATGCGCTCCATGTCCGGGGAGGGCATCTCCGCCATCACGGTGGAATTCGATCCCAAGGAGAGCGTGGGCGACATGCTCAACCGGGTGCGGGAGAAAGTGGACCTGGCCAAGCCGGAGCTGCCCGCCGACGCCGAGGATCCCATCATCACCGAGTTGAACATCAACAACTGGCCGATCCTGCTCATCAACCTGTCCGGCGACTATGGCCCCGTCCAGCTCAAGGACGTGGCCGAGGACATCCAGGACGAGTTGGAGAATGTCCCCGGCGTGCTGGACGTCACCATCTCCGGCGGCCGCGAGCGTGAAGTGCAGGTCGACGTCGATCCCGAGCGCCTCCGCCACTACCGGCTGGGCCTGGAGGACGTGCAGCTGGCCATCACCGGGGAGAATCTCAACCTGCCGGGCGGCACCATCGAAGTGGGCGACTACGCCTACCTGCTGCGCGTCCCCGGCGAGATCACCGACCCCGAGGAGATCGCCCGTTTCGTGGTGAAGGCCGACAAGCACTTCCCCATCCATGTGCGTGACGTGGCCGAGGTGCGCTTCGGCTTCAAGGACCTGTCATCCACCGCCCGCATGGAAGGGCGCGACTGCATCACCATCGCCGTCACCAAGCGGGCCGGGGAGAATCTCATCGGCATCGTGGACGAGGTGCGGCGGCGCATCAACGACATGGTTCCCGGGCTGCCGCCCACCACGCGCATCACCTTCACCAGCGACCAGTCCAAGGACATCGCCATGATGGTGGACGAGCTGGAGAACGGCATCATCAACGCCCTCATCCTCGTCGTGGCCGTCCTCGTCCTCTTCCTCGGCTGGCGCACCAGCATGTTCGTGGCGGTGGCCATCCCGCTCTCCATGTTGATCAGTTTCATCGTCCTCCAGGCGCTGGGCTACACCCTCAACATGATCGTCCTCTTCAGCCTCATCCTGGCGCTGGGCATGCTGGTGGACAACGCCGTCGTCATCGTGGAAAACATCTACCGCTATGTCTCGGAGGGGCACAGCGCCTCCCAGGCCGCGCTCAAGGGCACGCGGGAGGTGGCCTGGCCGGTCATCACCTCCACCCTCACCACCCTGTCAGCCTTCTTCCCCATGATCTTCTGGCCGGGCATCATGGGCGAGTTCATGAAATACCTGCCCATCACGCTCATCATCACGCTGTCGGCCTCCCTCTTCGTTGGCCTGACCATCAACCCCGTGCTGGCCGCCACCTTCCTCAAGCTGAAGGACGCCCACCGCGAGACGACGCGCCGGGAGTCACGCTTCGTGGCGCTCTACCGCTCCACCCTGCGCTGGGCCCTCGGGCACCGCGGCTTGGTCCTCGCGGCGGCCCACCTGTCGCTCTTCGCCGTGATCGGGCTCTATGGCGCTTTCGGCACCGGCGTCGAGTTCTTCCCCGACATCGATCCCAAGAAGGTCTTCGTCGACTTCGAACTCCCCTCGGGCAGCCGCCTGGAGCAGACGGACTCCTACTTGGGGGAGGTTGAGAAGGGGCTGGGCGCCTACCCGGACATCCTCACCTACGTGGCCCAGTCGGGGGTGGGCACCTCCGACTTCGACTTCGGGACGGGCAGCGCTGGTCCCGCCAACAAGGGGCGCATCTCCATCGACATGGTGGATCGCGAGTACCGCCAGCGGCGGACGCCGCTAACCATCACCGACATCCGCTCCTCCCTGACCGACGTGGCGGGCGCCAAGGTGACGGTGGAGAAGATGGAGGAGGGTCCACCCACCGGCAAGCCGGTGACCATCGAGATCAGCGGCGAGGACTTCCGCACGCTGGGCGAGCTGGCCGACGACATCATCGAAAAGATCAAGGGCGTCTCCGGCCTTGTCAACCTGGACAGCGACTTCGACCGCGGCAAGCCGGAGATCCAGATCCTGGTGGACCGCCAGCGCGCCGCCTACCTGGGCGTGGGCACGGGCCAGATCGGTTCCACCGTGCGCATGGCCTTCAACGGCGCCGAGTCCGGTACCTTCCGCGACGGCGAACAGGACGTGGACATCACGGTGCGCCTGGCCAAAGAGCATCGCCGGCGGGTGGAGGACATCGAGAACCTCAACCTGGTGATCGAGGAGGGCGACCTCGTGCCCTTGTCCAGCGTGGCCTCGGTCAATCTGACCACCGGCCTGGGCGGGATCAACCGCAAGGACCAGAAACGGGTGGTGACGGTGGCGGCGGACGTGGAGGGCCGGCTGCCCAACGACGCGTTGCTTGAGGTGAAGAACATGCTGGCGGAGCACGAGCTGCCCCGCGGCTACGCCATGACCTTCGCAGGCGAGAGCAAGGACCAGGAGGAGGCCGAGGCCTTCCTCAGCCAGGCCTTCGTCATCGCCGTCTTCTCCATCGGTCTCATCCTGGTCGTGCAGTTCCACAGCCTGACCACGCCCCTCATCATCATCTTCAGCGTGCTGCTCTCCCTCGTGGGCGTCTTCTCCGGCCTCCTCATCACGCGTCTGCCCTTCGGCATCATCATGACCGGCGTGGGCGTGATCAGCCTGGCCGGCGTCGTGGTCAACAACGCCATCGTGCTGCTGGACTACATCGGCAAATTGCGGGCGCGGGGCCTGGCGAAACTGGACGCCATCATCCAGGGTGGCGTGACGCGTCTGCGCCCCGTGCTGCTGACGGCGGGCACGACCATCCTCGGCCTTGTCCCCATGGCCGTGGGCATCAGTTTCGACTTCAAGAAATTTCACTGGGTGACGGACAGCGACTCGGTGCAATGGTGGCAGGGCATGGCCGTGGCCGTCATCTTCGGTCTCCTCTTCGCCACGGCCCTCACCCTCGTCATCGTGCCGGTCATGTACTCCACGGTGGACAGCTTGAACATGTGGCTGCGCAAGCGCTTCGGCCGGCTGGTGAACCAGGATTGAGGGAGTCGATCGGGGTCTATCGACGCAGACCTCTTTGGCGTGTCCGTCACCGCCCGTACTCCATCCCCCTGCCAGGGAAAAAGCCGGGATGGGGGTTCGCCGCCGCTGTTCGCACGCCTTCCCCCTGCAAGGGGGAAGGCCAGGATGGGGGTTTGCCCCAAAGCCCTCTTTTCGGCCTCGTCGCGCGTCACGATGCTGCATCTTGCGGCGCCAGCGCCGCGCTCTTGCACCTTTCTTTCACGGGCGAAAGAAAGGTGCCCAAAGAAAGCCCTCTCCAAGACATGCAGGACCCTAACTAGGCGGCCTCGCGGCCGCCGTCGAACAGAGGGCCCTATCACCTGATGTGGTCCCCATGGCAATAGGTTCAGGCCTACGGCCTTCACCTCACGTAGCCACATCTCACGCCTGGCGAAGCTACCCCTGGCATGTCTAGACTTTGTTTTCGGCCTCGTCGCGCGCGCCACGCCGGGACGTCGCGCGCAGCGCGGCGTCCGAGCGTATGCGCGCGCAGAGGCCGAAGAGTAGGTGCCCAAAGAAAGCCCTCTCCAAGACATGCAGGGCCCTAACTAGGCGGCCTCACGGCCGCCGTCGAACAGAGGGCCCTATCACCTGATGCGGTCCCCATGGCAATAGGTTCAG
>JAUXWS010000034.1 GCA_030685015.1 bacterium | reverse complement strand
AGAAAAGCCGCGCCCCAGGTCGCCCGCCCGGGCCGCCTCGATGGTGGCGTTGAGCGCGAGCAATCTCGTCTGGGCAGCGATGCCGGAAATGGTGCTAGCCAGGCCGCCGATGGCGTTGCCCGACTGCTTGAGCGTGGCCATCGCCTCCCCGGCCAGCCGCGCCTGCACGATGCTCTGCTGGGATTGGCCGGTGGCTTCCGTGGCGTTGCGGGCAATCTCGTCGATGGAGCTGTGCATCTGCTCCACCGCGACGCTGAGCTGGGTGGCCGCTGCGGTGATGCGCTCCATCTCCTTGGCGTTCTGCAGAAGCTGCTCGATGCGCCGCTGTTTGAAGAGATGGCAGTTGTCCGGGCGGTTCAGCCCGTTGTGGATGGCCACCGCCATCTCCTCGCAGCGCCCGTAGCCGCAGGCGCCGCAGTCCATGATGTCTTCCTTGCCGTGCTTCTCCATTTCCTCGTAGATGACCTTGACCTGTGCCGGGCCGGGTCGCCGCACGGTGTTGTTGGAGCTACGGTCCCGGTAGCTGCGCTTGTAGAGCCCGGGCTGCCAGTACTGGTCCACCAGGCCCACCACCCGCTCGTGGACCGTCAATTCCTGCCCTTCGATCTCCGTCGCGTGCCGGCGACGCATCAACTCGGAGCGTTGGGCCACCATGTGCTCGATCTCGTCCTGGCTGGCGCCCTGGTTGGGCGTGCCGGCGCCGCCGTTGCAGCCCAGTTCGCAGTTGAGGCAGTCCACCAGCAGTGGCGCGTGGCCCTGGGCGATGGCGCGCGGAAGGTTGTCCAGGTAATGGTAGACGCAATGCGGGCCTTCGATCTTGCGCGTCAGATCGCCGATGCGCGGGTTCCAACGCTCCGCCGTCTTGAGCAGGCCGCCCGGTGTGGAGAAGAGCACGGCACGCTCGGCGGGGGGATTGTCGTAGTCCACCTCGGGGAAACTGTCCATGCGCTGCCGGCGTGATTCCAGCTCCTCGATGAGCTGGTTGAAGGTGACGTTGTAGTCCACCACCCCCGTGTCCATGAACTCCCGCTTCTTGGCGGCGCAGGGACTGATCACGGCGATGCGATGGCTGCGGTACTGCTGGTAGAACTGGCGGATCATGCGGGCCGTGTGCAGCATGGGGCTGTCCGCCGGGGCCAGATAGGGCAGCAGTTCCGGCCGGTAGATCTCGATGTAGCTGACGATGGCGGGGCAAGGCTGGGCGATCACGGCCTTCGGATTGTTCCTCTCCACGTGGTCCAGGTAGGTCTTGACGGTCAACTCGGCACCGAAGGAGACGTCGAACACGGCGTCCACGCCCAGATGCTTCATCCAGCCGTTGAAGTTCAGCCAGCGCTGCGGGAAGACGGCGGCCACGGCGGGCGCCACCACCGCCACCATGGGCACGCAGGCGGCCAGATCCCGGAAAAAGGCCGGCGTGTCGTCGACCAGCTTGCGGGCCTTGTGCTGGCAGGCCTTGACGCAGGCCCCGCAGCCCAGGCAGCGGTCGGCATGGATCCTCACTTTCTCGCCCGAAACGTCGTTGCAGTGTTTGGCTGGACAGGCCTGGATGCAGGCGTGACAATTGACGCAGGCTGCCGCGTCCACTTCTATGACGGCCGGCAGCGCGTGACGAGACAAGTGGGACTCCACCTCCATGACTCCTCCAGAGTATTGGCGATGATCCAGAACGGGCCTCGCGATGCCCCGCTGGGGGATCCTCCGCGTTCTCGGCGGCAAACTCCGTCCGCCGCTGTCGGACGGTTCGTGTGTTAAGCGATTGACATTGCGTCTATCGGCTGCTGTGAAAAGCGAATTCACTCTGCGAGTCCAAGCTGTGACGGGATTGCGGTGCTGGTGCCAAACGGTTGCAGGAGGATGGCCCTGAAAGGGACAGCCCCCGCCGAGGCGGGGGCTGTCCGTTGAAATCGGATGCGAAGCGCGCTTACTTGACCAAGATCATCTTGTGGGCCTGGCTGAAGCCGTTCACTTCGATCTGGTAGACATACATGCCCGAGGCCACCTTGAGGCCCGCGTCGTTGGTGGCGTCCCAACGCACCAGGTGACGGCCGGCGTTCAGCGGGTTGTTGACCAGTTCGCGCACCTGCTGTCCCAGCACGTTGTAGACCGCCAGCTTCACCAGTCCGCTCTCGGGAATGGCGAACTCGATGTGCGTGACCGGATTGAAGGGGTTCGGGTAGGCCTCGCCCAGGCTATACTCGGCCGGCAGGACCGCCGAGTTGTCCAGGCGGGCGTCGCTCGTCTCGAAGCCGCTGTTGACCAGCGTGCCCTCGACCAGGCTCATCTGGGGACGACCGTCGCTCAGGGCGCGGAGGCGCACGGTGGCCACCCGCTCGCTGCCCATGAAGCCGTCCACCAGCTGGCCCTTCTTGGCCGCCGCCAGGATCACGACCCGCTCATCCTGCTTGACGAGGTAGTCCGCCTGGGCGTAGGAACCCAGGACCTGATCCATCTCCACGCCCACCAGCGCCAGCTCCGGATGACGAAGCCGCACGTCCAGGGCCCGCACATCGGCGGCGTCGGTCAGCTCGATCTCGATGCCGAATTCCTGGCCGGCCGTCACGAAGTCCGGGGCGCTTACGATGCGGAAACCGGTGCCCACGTTGGCGCGGCCCACCGGACGGTAGACCAGCGGGACGCCCGCCGTGCCCTGGTTGGCGTTCACCAGTGCCAGGTCGGGAATGTGGATCCAGTTCGCGGAAAAGACCCGCTCGAAGTCGCAAAGGCCGTTCCAGGCCGTGCTGTCCGGGCGGGTGTTGTAGGCGTTCTTCACGGCCGTGAGGTCCGTGGCGTCCACCTGGTTGTCGGGTTCGGTCTGGCCCAGCTCGTTGGTGTATCCCGCGCAATCTCCAGCCAACAGCTCCAGGCGCTGCTGACCCAGTCCCTGAGTGATCCGCTGCGAATAGATGGGATCGATGTCGCCGAGGTGGTCGCCATGCTGCACCTGCACGTCGATGGTGCCGTCCAGCCAGCCGTCCACGTGGACGGTCAAATCATACTGGCCGTTGGGCACGTTGCGCAGGTGGTAGTGGCCCGCCTGGTCCAGCACGACCTGGACGCCGGGCAGGGCCAGGTTGGTGTCGTTGGTGCTGCCGAAGAGTGTGTCCCATGCCTCGACGCCCTGGATGGCGCCGCTGGGGGAGACGCTGATGGTGGCCACCATGCTGGAGAAGTCGTTGATGCCCTGCAGTTCCACGTTGCCCTGCAGCTCGCCCAAGGGGTAGTTGGTGGCGCGGGCGGCAGGCAGTTGCACCAGCACCGGCATGTAGTTGCCGTTCCCGTCGATGAAGGTCGTCCAGCGTCCCGCGGGCGGATTCTGGTCGAAATAGAGCTCCGTGTCGATGGGGTTGACGATGCCGCTGTGCTTGGCGCGCAGGGTGAGGGTGGCCAGCAGGCTGCCACCGTCCAGGTTGGCGTCGGGAGCGCCCATGGCTCCGTAGACGAAGTTCAGGTGGTGGCGCCCGCCGGAGACGTTGCCGTTGTCGTTGCTGTTCTCCACCACGCGGGCCGCCGTGTGGATCACCGTGTTCAAGGTGAAGGGGGCGGTCGGTGTGACGATGTCCCAATAGGTGGTGTCGCAGCTCATGTAGACGGTGGCGATTTCCGCCGTGGGCACGCCGGAGTCGGCGTAGATGCGGAAGGGAACTTCCTGGCCCTGGGTCACGGTCATGCGGTTGGGCAGCATCTGGTAGCCGAATTCGGTGTTGCCGGCGTCGCTGGTGAGGAAGAGCGGGCCGGGGGCCTGGAACACCAGGTCGCCGTTGGCCGGGGCGCTGCCCGCTGCCGTGCTGCTCAACACGAGGTAGACGTACAGGTTGGCGCTGTTGGTCACTGCGGCGGCCAGGCTGAGGCCACCCACGGAGCCGACCGAGGCGCCCGTCATGGTGTGGGGCCGCCAGTCATAGCTTTCATGGTAGCTCAAGCCGCTGATCACATAATCCGTGCCCGTGTTGTTGGCCACCGTGCCGTCCGTGGAGTTGGCCACCCAGAGGTGCGCGCCCAGGTCGACCAAGCCGACGACGCCCGTGCCCCACGTGCCGTCGAAGGTGGGCGCCGCGTTCATGTTGGTGGTGCTCACGTATAGCAGGACGTTCTGGTTCGTCTCGCCGAAATCCCAAGCGAAGTCCCAGGCGATGCGGTAGGCCTCGCCCCAGCCCACGCTGGCGCCCAGGCGCGGGGGATCCGTGATGAAGGCGTTGGGAGCGTTGGTGCAGCCCAGGGAGGCGTTGGTGCCGTCCGTGAGATCCTCCCCAACCGTCACCACGTAGTCCACGTCTTCGCTGGCGTAGGTACAGATGCGGGAGACACCACCGCTGCTGATGATGCCGTAAAGGAAGAGGTTGTCGCCGGCGGCCACGCGGGTATTGATGGAGGCGCGCAAGGCTTCCGTCCAAGCCCACATGTCCACGTCCACCAGGTTGTCCAGGCGGCCGTCCGGGTCCTCGGGCAGGGCGACCGTGTAGATCAGCTCGCCGTTGGCCACGTTGCCGTCCACCCTGGTGGTGGCGTTGGTGAGGGTGGCGATGTTGGACTGGTTGAAGTCGGCTACCCCGTTGGCATCCGCATCCAGGTAGAAGGAGATGGTGGCGCTGTTGTCCGGGTCGGTGTCGCCGGCCACAGTCAGGCCCCAGTTGATGTTGAAGAAGCGGTTGACGTCTGGCCGCAGGTCGAACTCAGGCGTGGTGCCGTCCGGGTAGGGGTCCTGGATGACCAGCAGCGGGCTGTGGCTGACGACGTAGGGCAGCGAGGCCACGTCCACGTCCTGCCGGTAGCCGTCGTTGGACACCACGTAGAGGAAGTAGGTGCCGGCCGGGATCCACTCCGTGTCGCTGATGTAGATGTCCCAGTTGAAGGTGAAGTCGACGTCCTCCTGCAGCGTGGCGGAGGCGGGGATCAGCGTGGCGCCGTTCAGGCCGGTGACCTGGTAGCTGCCGTAGCTTCCCGTCAGCAACAGGTTGGCTTCGGTCAGGGAGGCCACCGTGCTGTAGAAGAAGCGCACGTCGGCGTTGTGGTCGAAGTCGATGGTGTTGAGGTTCCAGGTGACGTTGTCCACACCCGAACCGTCCTGGGTGCCATCGTCAAAGGCCAGCAGGCCGCCCGAATCCAGGTAGTCCGCGTTGTTCGACGCGAAGACGAAAGTCGGATCCGCCGCGTTGGGATCGTCCTGGTTCAGGTTGTTGGTCGGATAGTGGAAGACGCGGATGGGGCCGGCGCGGCCGATCTTCCGCGAGCCCGTCTCCAGACTGGTGGCATAGAGGTAGTACTCCACGCCGTAGACGTCCCAGTCCGCCAGACCCGCCGTGAGGGGCGTGGCCGTGGTGGGAGCGCCGGAAACGTCGATCCAGAGCGGCACCTCCACATTGGAGGAGTCCTGGAAGGCCCGGAAGGCACCTTCCTCGTCGTTGACGCTGGTCAGGAGGGGATCCACGCTCCACCACAGCTGGATGTCCGCCAGGGCGTCCGTGTTGTGGAGGGCGAGGGTGTAGACCGCGTCGAAGTCCCAGCCTCCATCGCCGTCCGCCAGGTCGGTGGAGTCGGCGCCGGCATTGGCGGGGGTCGTGAAGGTGAGGCTGGGTCCGGCCACCGCCGCGATGGTCGTGCCCCACACCGCGTTGGTCATGCTGGCAAAGGTATTGGTCGTGGCCGCGATGGCGGTCGGATCAATCGCCGCCGTGACCGTGCTCACGCAGCGTGCCGCCAGCACCGTGAAGGTGATGTTGCCTGCCGCCGGGATGGCGCCCACGTTGAGCGTGGCCACCAGGGTCTGGGCGTTGACCGGAGTGGCAAAGGTGACGTTGCCGCCACCACCGGAGACCGTGGCCACGCAGGCGGTGGGGATCCATTCCCACTGCGCGCTGGGCAGACTGAGGCGGACCGTTCCGCCCACTGTCAATTCACCACCGGCTCCCGAGTCGGTGATGACAAGATCATTGGCACCCGTCACCGCTGTCAGGTCTGTGTACCCGTACGGGCCACCAATGTCCAGGTAGACGGTGGAGCTGACTCCCACCGCCTGGGTGATGGTGGCCTGCGCCCCGGCCTTCTGCGCCATGAACAAGGCCAGAAAGACCAGGAGGGACACAGCGGCCAGCGTTCTGGGATTCCTAGCTGACGTTCCCATGTTTCCTCCGCAGGTGAATTCTCATCGACATGTCCGTTGACCTTGCAGGGAGCATGCAAGGACGCCGCAACATCCATACGTATTACAGAAAGCAAAAGAGTCGTTTCCGGCCGTCCGGGCGCCCCTGACAGGGCGGCTCTCGTCCGGCGTCCCTCCCTATCGGCATTTCCGGCAAACAATCGAGCCGGGCGCGGCACATTCGGCCGAGGTCTGGGGGGCAAGGATCGGGCCACTCAATAAACCGTCCGGAAAGATTAAAATGGGTGAAGCCGGTTTTAGGTTGGATCAATTGCAGCCGGGTGGCTCGCCCGGGTTTCCCCGGGGTTGCGGAACAAACTTCGCTTGAGAACTTCCGAAGTTCAGTATTGTCTCAGCCAAAGCTCTGTTCGACGATTGGCGGCCCGGGCCGCCTCGTCCCGGCCCATCTCCCGGGGCTGGGACTCGCCCAGCCCCAGGGTCGCCACCCGCTCCGCCGCGATGCCCGCCGCCACCAGCCAGGTTTTGACCGCCTCGGCTCGGCGCCAGGAGAGGTCCAGGTTGTAGGCCGCACTGCCCACCTCGTCGGTGTGGCCGTGCAGATCGAGCCCCAGCGTCGGCTGGTCGCGCAGCAGGTCCCGCAGCCTGGCCAGGACGGGCCAACCCTCGGGCCGGATCTCGGCGCAGTCGAATTCGAAGCGCAAAGCCTCCAGCACCACGCCGGCGCCCGGCCGCAGGAGGGGCAGATCGAGCAACAGGCTGTCGGGACCGGCCAGGGTCGGCTCCGCCCCGCCCCGCCTGTCATCGCGCCAGCCCACCGGGAGCAGGCGGCAGGCGAAGAGGTGGCCGGGATGGTCGGCGAAGAGCAGGTGCTCGCCCGGCGGGAGGATGAGCATGAAGCGCCCGTCGGCATCCGCCAGCAGCTCAATGGGACCGGCCCCCTGGGCTGCGACCGCTTCAACCCGGACACGCGCGGCCAGTGGCCGCCCGCTGCCCTCTTCCCGCACTCGGCCCGCCACCAGCCAGCGGGGCTCCGCCGGGCAGCAGGCAGGCATGGTCGTCTCGTAGAGGTCCAAATCGGGGCGGCCTTCCCGGCGGGAGGCGAGGACGGCCCGGCGGCCGTCCCCCGCCAGGGAGAGGCCCAGGTCCGGGTGTTCGGTGCTGAGGGGCGGCCCCAGGTTGACGGGCAGGCCCCAGCGGCCCTGGTCGTCCCGCCGGCTGAGGAAGAGGTCGAGGCCGCCCAGGCCGGGATGTCCGTCCGAACTGAAGTAGAGGCTGCGCCCATCAGCGTGGAGGAAGGGTCCGGCCTCGTCGCCGGGGCTGTTGAGGGGCGGACCTGGATTGAAGGCCGGTCCGAAGCGGCCCAGGGAGTCGCGCCGGCTGATCCACAGGTCCCGTCCGCCCACGCCGCCCGGCCGGCTGGAGGCGAAGATCAGCCAGGAGCCGTCCGCCGCCAGGGCGGGGTGGCTGTCCCAATCGGGGCTGTTCAGCTCCGCCAGGGGCGTCGGCGCTCCCCAGCCCCGCCCGTCGTGCCCCACGGCCAGCAGGTCGCAGTCCCCCGATCCGCCCGGCCGATCGCAGGCGCTGAAGACGAGCAGACGGCCGTCGGCGCTGAGGCTGGCCGCCCCCTCGGGATCCGCCGTGTTGATCCCCTCCAGCAGGCGGGCCACCTGCCAGCGGCCATCGGCGCCCAGTTCGCTGGTCCACAGATCCTCGCGATGGACGCCGCCCCGCCCCTGCCCGTCCATGCCGCCGGGCCGGTTGCTGGTGAAGACGAGGCGGCGGCCGTCCACGCCCAGGTGGGGCAGGTAGTCGTCCGCGGCGCTGTTGACGCGATCGGTCATGCGGCGCGGCGCTACGCGTCGGCGGCCCTCCTCCTCCAGGCGCCGCCTCTCACCGGCCGCCGCTTCGCCCTGCCCCAGGCGCTCCAGGACGTGGGCCAGATGCAGGCGGGCCGCCTGGTGGCCGGCCTCCCGCTCCAGGGCGCGACGGAAGGCGGCGCGGGCGGAATCCGGCTCCGCCAGCTCCAGCAGGGCGCGTCCCACCAGGAAAGCCCCCTCAGCGCAGCGGCAGGCCTCCTCGTGGCGGCGAAAATGGGCCAGGGCCGTCGCCGGCCGTCCGGCATGGAGGGCCTCCAGCCCGGCCCGGCGCGCCTCGTCGCCAGAGTCGGCCACCAGGATCGCGCCCAGGACGACGCCTGTCATCATCAAGAGGAAGAGAAGAGCGAGGAGGAGGGCAGGCTGAAAAACCTTAGCTTTGCCACTGGACAATTCCAGCGAAGGGCCGATAAGACGGACACGCCCCACAGGAGCTGGAAGAAGGAGCCCGGCATGCGTCCCAATCCGATCAACACCATCCTCGAGTACTTCTCCGAACTCGATTGGGACCATCGTTTCTACCCCGAGGACAGCTCGGTGGACGCCTCCTACACGGGGGAGAACGGCTCCTGGCAATGCCGCGCCGTGTGGGACCAGCAGGCCGAGATCTTCTGCTTCTATTCCTTCCTGCCCACCAGCGTGCCCGCCGAGCGGCGCTGGGGCATGATGGAGTTGATCACACGGCTCAACCTGGGGCAGCGTTACGGGGATTTCGAGTTGGACCTGGCCACGGGCAGCCTCGCCCTGCGCACCTACCTGCTCTGCCGGGAACACGGGCTGGACTCCCAGGCCATCAATGACGCCGTCAGCGGCAATCTGGCCTTGATGGACGACCATCTGCACATCCTGATGAAGCTGATCTACTCCGACATCTCCCCCATGGAGGCCTGGGAAGAGGCTGTCCAGGAGGAGAACGCCCGCTTCGGCCCCGACGGGGAGGACGACGCGGAGGACGAGGACGAGGAGCGCTGATCCCCTGCCCACCGCCCATCATGAAAAGGGCCGGCGATCGCCGGCCCTTTTCCGTTCTGTTCGACTACTCGGCCAGCAGCCGGTCGATGAGGCCGGCCGGGATCTCCATGGGGTGGCCGTTGTACTTGACCTGGCCCTTCTTGTCCAGGATGATGCTGCGCGGGATGCTGTTCACCTGGTGCAGCATGGCGAACTGCTGCTCCTGGGGACGGTCGTCGAAGTAGACGGGAAAGGTGTACTTGGGGTTCTTGGCCAGCCAGCCCTTCACCTTCTCCACCGTGTCGCCGCGCCAGCCGGTGTTCACCACCATCAGGTTGAAATCCTTGTTGGTCTTGTACTTGTCATACATCTCCTGCACGTGGGGCATGGAGCGGATGCAGGGGGGGCACCAGACGCCCCACAGCTCGACGAAGGTCACCTTGCCCTTGGTCTGGGCCATGTCGTAACCCTTCAACAGGGTGATGGCGGCGCCAGCGGCCGGGGCGGTGGCGACGGGCGCCACGGCGGCCGGGGCGGTCGGCGTGGTCTTGGCGGTGTCGGCGGCGCCACCGCAGGTCACGGCCGCCAGCACGAGCAGGGCCAAGGCCGGCAGGATCACGGCTTTCTTCAGCATGGGGAATTCCTTCTACAAGTTCTTGTTGATGAGTTCGAGGATCCTCGCCTTGGACTGCAGGCCGATGAACTTGTCCACGGCGCGCCCTTCCTTGAAGAAGTGCACCTGGGGCACGGACATGACGCCGCAGGTCCGGGCCGCCTCGGGCGCCTCCTGGATGTCCACCAGGGCGATGCGCACATCGGGGCGCTCGGCCTGCACGTCCTCGAGCAAAGGATGCAGCTTCTTGCAGGGACCGCACCAGGTCGCGCTGAAATCGATCAGCACCAGGCCGCCGCCGGCCACCGTCTCCTGGAAGGTCGCGTCCGTCACCTTGGGCAATCCGGCCATCGTCTCGGTCCTCACTGGTGATTGAAGGCGCTCCAACGGCGCCCCCCAAGGAATTGTTCCCACTATGAAAGATCAAGCCTTTCCTGCCTCTTCGAGCAGATGCTCCGCCTGGGGCCGGTTGAAGGCGTCCTCCGGCCAGATCTCCAAGGCGCGCGACAAGTGGCGGCGGGCGTCCGCCGGCCGCCCGGCCAGTAGGAAGAGGCGCCCCAGCTGGAAGTGGCTCTCGCCGTGCTCCGGATTGATGCCCAGGGCGGACTGGAAGAACTTGCGCGCCTCGCGCTCGTTGTGCTTGGCCACCTGGATGAGGCCGCAGTAGTAGAGCGCCTGGAAGTTGCGCTGGTCCTGCTGGAAGGCGGTGACGAAGCTCTTGAGGGCGGCCTCGTGGCGCTCGCTGGTGTATTCCAGCAAGCCCAGCTCGTGGTGCGCGGCGGGGAAGCTCTGCTGCAGCTCCAGGGCGCGGCGGATGGCCTGTTCGGCCTTGTCCTCGCGGTCGGCCGCCTTGAGCGCCACGCCGTAGCGGAACTGGAAGACCGGGTTGTTGGGCTGCATGTCCACCGCGTTCTTGTATTCCTTCACGGCCAACTCCTCCTCCTCGTTGTCGAGGAGCAGCTCGGCCAAGCGGAAGCGGATGCCGGGGTCGGTGGGGAGGCGCTCCTCCAGGCGGATCAGGCAGTCGATCGCCTTGTCGCGCTCCCCCGCCGCCAGCCAGGCGTTGGAGAGGTCGAAGAGGGCCTTGTGGTTCTTGGCGTCGCCGGCCGCCACCACTTCCAGCTGCTGGGCGGCCTTCTCCCACTCCCGCGCCGCCAGGTAGGCCTGGCCCAGCAGCAGGCGGTCGTCCAGGTCCTCCGGATCGTCCTTGACGCTCTGCTCCAGCTCCTCGATGGAGGCCGCCACCAGCGGGCGGTTCTGCTGGAGATACTGCAGGCGCTGCTGCGCTTCCGGGAAGTCCGGCTTCAGCTCAAGGGCCTTCATCAGGCAGCTCTCGGCCTCCGTGTGACGGCTCAGGTCGGTGAGGGTGAGGCCCAGATAGAAGTAGGTGACGGGATTCTCGGGGGCGATCTCCTCCAGCCGGCGCAGCGTCTCCAGCCCTTCCTCGAAGCGACGGTTGCGGTTGTAGATGGCCGAGAGGCGGAAGTAGGCGTTGCCGTCCCGCGGCGCCACCTGGCACCAGCGGCGATGGGCCTCGATCGCCTCGTCCTCGCGGCGCAGCAGGTCCAGCACTTGGGCCAGGCTGCCCCAGGATTCGCGCAGGGCCGACTCCAGCATGGTGCCCTGGCCGCCCTGGGCCTGGCGGGTGTCCAGCAGGTGGGCGGCGGCGCGGAAGAAGTCGGCCGACTCGGCCATCAGGCCCTTCTGCTGGGCCGCCACGCCGGAAAGCTGCAACAGCTGTGCCTCGTCCAGGCGCGTGTCGCCGGGGTGACGCCCGCGCAGGACAGCCAACTGATCGGCGGCCTCCTCGGGTTCGCGCAGCATGATATCTAGCTGGGCCAGACGCAGCAGCACGGGGGAATCCGGCTCGTCCAGCCCCTCGATGCCGCGGCGGAGGGAATCCCGCGCCTCGACGATACGGGCGCCGTCCTGGCCCGCCACGTAGGACAGCACCAGGCCGTGGTTGATGCGCAGGGCTCGGTCGTCGGGCCGCTCGCGCAGCAGGTCCTCGATGAGGGCGAGCGCCTCCGGCATGCGGCGTGCCGCCAGACGGCCCTGGAGCACCTTGTCCTTCAGCGTGGCGTCCTGGGGACGCTCGGCCAGCTGCCGCTCCAGCTCTTCCAGCTCGGCGGCGCCGGGCGCCGCCTGTCCGGTGGGTCCGCCACCCAGGGCGGCCAGCAGCGCCTGGGCCGGCTGGAAGCCGGGCTGCGCCTCCAGGGCCAACTCCGCCAGGGCGCGGGATTCGGCCAGGGCGGCCGCCCGCTCCTCCTCGGGCAGCTCCGCCGACTGCTCCTTGATGATGAGCGCCTTCTGATAGAGCAGGACAGGATCGCGCGGGGCCAGCTCCAGCCCCTGGTCCACCAGCGCCGTGGCGCGGGCCCAGTCCCGCTCGTGCTGGGCGATGATGCCCGCCAGGCGGCTGAGGGCGCCGGGCTGGCGCGGCTGGATCTCCAGGCACTTCTCCAGCAGGACGCGGGCGCGGCCGTGGTCGCCCCCCTGTTCCGTCATCTGGGCCAGGTTGAAGAGCAGGCCGGCGTCGCCGGGGGCCAGCGCCACCGCCTGCTCAAGCAGGGCCACCGCCTCGGCGTACTGCTGGCGCCGGCTGTGCAAGAGGGCGCGCAGGTTGAGGGCGTCGCGCTGCTCAGGCTGTCGCGCCAGCAGGCCGTCCAGCAGGCGCTCGGCCTCGTCCAGGGCGCTCTCGTGGCCGGGCAGGGTGCTGATGTTCTGGAGGAAGAGGGCGAACTGGAAGAGGCCGGCCGGATCCTCCGGCTGCTGCTCCAGGCCCAGGCGGAAGCACTCCTCGGCCTGCTTCAACTTGGCGTCGGCCTGCTTGCGGTCGCGGGCGGCCAGCTGCTCGTACTGGCCCTGCAGGGCCATGGCCAGGGTGAAATAGAGCGGTCCGCGGTTCTCCTTGGCCGTGCCGTCGATCGCTTTGCGGAAGCACTGCTCGGCCTCCTCGGCGCGTCGCTGCTGGAGCAGCGCCTGGCCCAGGTGGTAGTTCGCCTCGGGCATCTGGGGCTGCAGGCGCAGGGCCTTGCGGAACTGCTCCTCGGCGTTGCTCCACTCCCGCTTGCCCAGCAGGGCCAGGCCCAGGTGGTAGATCACCTGCGGGTCGCCCGGCATCAATTCCAGGCTCTTGCGGTAACCGGCCACCACCTTGTGCAGGTCGGGGTTGGGACTCAGGTGGATGCGCCGCGTCTCTTCGAACCACTTGCGGGCGCGATCCTGGTTGCTGAGGCCGCTCATGTCGTTCTCCTTGGTATCCGAATTCCTCGCGTGGCATAAAAAGGCCGCGCACGGGCGCGGCGACGGGCCGGCGGCGATGAACGTTGACCTTGACGCCTCATCATCGGCGGTCGGCAGCACAATATAGAGAAGAACAGGGGCCGGAGCTTCCCGTGGACGTGGCCGCGTTCGGCTGAATGGGCCATTGGGCGGGCGGGGGATCTGGCTGGTCGCCCCGTGGATGATCCGCCGCACAGGTGTCCGACCATGGGTCGGACACCCTGGATGAAAGTGCCGCCCGGATGTACGGCCCTTGGCCAGGACAGCCGGCGACGGGTGCGTCTCGCTGGAGTTGGAGGAATTCCTTGTGGATGGGTGTCGAGCCGGGCGGGCGACGAGTTGCTCCAGGGAGAGAGGTGGCCGGATGGTGTCCGTGCCAAGGAACAGGTGTCCGACCCATGGTCGGACACCTCGGCAAGGTTTGCCGCCCGGTGTGGACAACCCGCCGGGTGGTGTCAACGCAGGGGACAGTCCACAGACTGTCCCTGGACTGTCCGCCCAGCCCTACCGCAGCAGCGTCACCGTCCTCGTCTGCGCCCGCCCCGCCGCTTCCAGCGTGACCAGGAAGACGCCGCTGGACACATGGCCGGCGTTCCAAAGCACCTCGTGGCGACCGGCAAACCTCAAGCCGTGTGTCAGCACGGCCACTTCCTGCCCCAGCAGATTGTGGACGCTGAGCTTGACAACGTCCGCTCGCGTCAAGGTGAAGGGAATGCGCGTCACAGGGTTGAAGGGATTGGGCCAGGGGCTGCCCAATGTGAAGTCCTTGGCCCGGGTGCGAGGTTCGTAAGGACGGGGCAGCGCAACCCAGCCCGTGTCGGAATCCGCGGCCAGGGCACCCCCCGTGAACCCGATGTCATTGCGCAGGCCGCCTTGGCTCGGCCACAGCGCATGGCCGGGATTCATCGGATCCTCCGCATCATTCCAGACGGGATCCGGATCGCCGGCGTCGACACAGGGGGAGCCGGCCGCCAAAAAGGGCGGACCCAAGTTTGGATGAAAACCCGGATCCACGCCGATCAAATTGCCTTCCCCAGGCTGATATACATCCGACAGCAAGTAAGAGAAATCGGGAGGAGGAAGTTCAGCTGCGTTGTACCAAGGAAATGTAAAATACTCGAACTCATTACCCCATACAATCGAATTCTCCACATGTGGGAAAGACGGGAAATCAACACTGTTGGTCCAGAATATAAATTCTGTGTTATTGTCAATCAAACTCAAGTTACTAATATTCCCATCATACACATGACGCAATATCAAGGCCGCCTGAAATGATGGATGATACTCACTATATGGGTATGTGTAATGTGCTTCCCATCTCTGGGTCCCCGCTATAAAAGCATTGTTCAAATTGATGCTGTCAGCAACGCAGCCCAATCCCATGCGACCATTGTTGCGCACTACCACGTTTTGTACTTCCAGCAGCGATGGGCAATCTGCATAAATGCCACCATCGTCATTGTCCTCCACCAGCAAGTTCTTCAGGAAAACCCGCCCGCGCCATGGTGTCATGCCCAATCCTGCATCAATCTCGAAGGTGCTGCCCACCTGCCGCCCGTCCAGCATGGGATCGCCGGAGGGGGCCTCGGGAACTGAATTCACCTGGCTGTTGCCCCGGAACAGGCAGTCCTCCACCAGCACGTTGTTCCGATAGCCCACAGGCTGGACGAACAGATAGAATGCCCGCCCAAGGTTGGGATCCCGCCTCACCGCAGGATTCGTGTAGTCGTCGTGGTCCACCACCACGTTGTCTTCAAAGCGCAAGCGGCGGTAGAAATTGTGCTCCACATCCCGATACATGCCGCACTGCCCGAATAAAACCAATCCACGGCCGTAGGCTTGCAAAACACCATAACCTTCCTGGTGCATGGGATACACATGCGATGTGTTGCGTCGAAACACCCCGTCCTCAAAGCAAATGCCACTACTATAGAGAATTCTTCCGCCGCAATCGCCTTGGCAATGGGATTCCACATCGCCCGGGTCCGATCCACACACATTGTCCTCGAAAAGGACATTGCGCGCAATACCAAAGCCGGCGGTAATACGAGCTATTGGCCCAGCGGCACTGGTGCAATTTCGAACAAGGATCCGGTTCATGATTCCTATGTTTGCCCCCAAATGTAGAATCGTATCATCAGCATCTCCATACGACTCTTCATTGTGACAATTCGTGATTTCAATTCTTTCTGCAATCAAACTATCAATACCTGCTGATAATCTAAGAATTGATCCGTAGTAATTTGGTCTCCCCAATACTCTGCAACTATCAATTTTAATGTTGTCTGCTAATACATGGCGTCCTCCCAATCCCATTCCTTTAGTTGCATGCGTGAAGCCCCGAATCCGTACGTCTGAGACTTGTGCGAAAACTGCACCTACTTCAATTAAATCGGTTGGAGATTCACAGGGAGTGAACCGCCATTTTGTTCCAACAAAATTGATAGTCCCTAGGAGGATTTGAGAATCACTTGAATATGGTAGTCCGGGATCCCTGTCCACGTTGATGTGGATATCCTCAAGGGTCACGTCATTAGGTGCACAAGCATAGGCGCCTCGCATTACTGCTCCATCGGAAGGGGAGCGGTTTTCACGAAACACCACGTGGCGCACAATCACATTGGCCTCGTCCGCCAGGGTGATGGCCCCTCCACACCACGTCGCATAGACGTTGTTGCCCATGCCACGCTGAAGGGTAAGCCCTTCCAGCCGGAAGGTGTGGGTTCCACGACTGTTGACAAAGATGACCGTGCCCAGCCAACTGCCGTCGATAATGGTGGTGTTGATGGCCGAGCTGTCCTGGGTGAAGAAATCGTCGGAGCACAGGGTCAGGCTGCGATTGGGAACGACCAGCCGCTCCAGGTAGTGGCCGGGCGCCACGTGGACTGTGTCGCCATCGGCGCTGGCATCGATGGCTTCTTGAATGGTCGTGAATCCGGCGGGGACCTCCAGGATGGCGGCGGTGGACAAGGTGGAGTGGCATACGCTGAGCAGCAGCGTGGCCAGGATGAAGGCCCATGGTGTCATACGGACGGCAAGAAGGGAAAGGCGGCGGGGCGGAGCAAGGAGAATCCCTGGCTTGGTCATGCCTGCCGCCATGGGAGCACACGCTCTCTGCCAAGCCTGGATGGTGGATGGTGTCTGGCACGAGGCGGGACCAGCAGGGGATTGCGTCGCCCGGCCTCCACGCCGTCCTAGTCGCTGATGCCGGCGCCGCCGCTCAGCTCTTCATGTCCAGGAAGCGGGCGGGCGGGGCCGGATCATCGCGCTCCGTGGCGTAGCCATGCAGGAGGCGACGGGTCTGGTCCAGCTCGTCCAGCTCGCGGCGGCGGCGTTCCAGATCCTGCTCCACTCGACGCACCAGTTCCTCCTCGATCACTTTGAGGCGCAGGGCGGCCTCCGCCTCGGCGGTGTCCATGGGCTCGCGGCGGTCGATGCGGGGGAGCAGCTCGTCGCGGCGTTGGAGCAGGTCGGTGAGGGCCTGGGCGTCCAGCTCGGCGCCGGGGCGATGGGCCAGGAGGAAGGCGCGCCCCAGGGCGATCCACTCCTCCAGGGCGGCCTGACGGGCGGCGGGGGGGCTCACGCCAGCACGCCGAGCAGGGTGTCCACCGTCTCCTCCCACTGGGCCAGACGGTCCATCACGTCGTACTCGAGCAGATCGGCCAGGAGAATCCAGTCGTGGCGCTCCTGGGCCTGGATGATCTCGTCCAGCAGGCGGGGGATCTCGTTCTGGAAGTCGGAGACGAGGCCCTCGGGCAGGCCCGTGTCCCGGAAGAGGCCCTGGTTGGCGGCCAGGCGCTGGATCTGCCCCACGCCCACGAAGAGCAGGCGCAGGCCCTCCACCACGCGGATGAGGGCGTCGATGGCCGCGGCGTCCTCACCACGGCGAAAGCGGTCGGCGCAGGAGGCCAGTTCGGAGCGCAAAGGCGGCAGCCATTCGCGGCTGACGCGCAGGCTGCCCTCCAGCAGGGCACGCGGCGACTGCGTCTCCAGGCGCAGCTCGGCCACGTCCGTGCGCCCGCCCCACAGCTCGCGGTCCTGGCCCGTGAGGTCCTGTCC
This sequence comes from bacterium, assembly GCA_030685015.1. Classification (NCBI taxonomy): domain Bacteria; species bacterium. The sequence continues at coordinate 24,644 of JAUXWS010000034.1, read as the reverse complement.
GTCCACTTCCACTCTCACCACCAGCTCGCCGCGCTGGAAGAGCTCGGCCCCGACCCGCTCCAGGGTCATGCCGGCGTCCAGCCCGGCCAGGGTGGCCTCCAGCTCCGGACGGCGCCTGCCATTGACGATGATCAACATGTCGCCCCCCCCTGCTGTGCCGGACGGACGGCCCGGTCCGGCCTCCCGCGCAAAATCGGCATTCCCCGCGACACCCGGACGGACCTCAGGCCGCCGCCTCCCGCCCGGCCTCCCGCCGCGCGGCCAGGGCCGCGCCCAGCGCGGCGAGGATCCGGCCCAGGGCGGCGCTTCGTTCTTCGAGCACCCTGTAAAGGTGCAGCGTGCCGCGGCCCAAGTCGGCCAGGCTCTCCTCCTCGCGCAGCTCCTCCTTGCCGAAGCGGAAGAGCACGCCCAGCGGGCGGAGGAGCGGGCGGCTCAACTCAAAGGTGAAGATGCGGTCGTCCAGCTCCGGCACGGCCGCCACCGCCTCCGCCAGCACCGCCGGATCAGGGTCTGGCCGCACCATCTCACGCTCCACCCGCTCCACCAGCTTCGCTCCGCGGGCGGCCATTCCGCCCAGTTCCGCCAGGTCGCGCCCCAGTTCCGCCATGTCCGCCGCCGCCCCGGGCAGGGGATCGCCCCAATCGGCCAACCACTCGTCGAAAGCCGCCGTCTCCGCGTCGGGGAGCGCCTCCCCGCTGTCTGCGGTCCGGCCCAGGCCGCTCCGCCACAACACACGGTAGGCCCGGGCCGCCAATTCGTCCGCGCCCGGCCGGCGGCGGCCCAGCAAGCGCAGGTCCTGCAGGCCGTGCTCGTCGCGCCACGTCTCGAAGACGCGCACGCCGGGCAGCGATTCCCAGCCCGCCGGCGGCCGGGCCGGCCAGCCGGCGCGGCGCAACAATTCCAGGGCCGCCCCGCTTACCGCCTCCGCCGGAATCCGCTCGCGGCACATGACGTGGGGACAGACCACCTGGTGGCTGCAGGGCGCGCAGTCCAGCTCGGCTTGCAAGACAAGACAGCCGGGCAGCCAGGGCCCTGTCTCGCGTGGCAGGGCGGTGGCGAAGAAGAGGCTGACGCTGCGCAGGCCGCGGGCGGCGGCGACGTGGAGCGTGCCGGTGTCGTTGGTGATGAGCAGATCGGCGCGGGAAGAGAGGGCGGCCAGTTCCTCCAGACTGGTGCGGCCGGCCAGGTCGAGCAGGGGCAGTCCGGCGGCGGTGCGCGCCACCTCGGCGCAGAGGGGGGCCTCGCCCGCGCTGCCGCACAGGAGGAAGGCCGCCTCCAGCTCCTCGTGCAGGCGGCGCATGACGGCGGCCAGGCGTTCCCCCGGCCAGCGGCGGTTCTCGCGGCTGGCGCCCGGCTGGATCATCACCAGCGGCCGGCGCCCGTCCGCCGGCAGGTGGGCCAGCAGCTCCGCGGCGCGCGCCGCGGCGGCCGGTCCGACCTCCAGGGCAAGGGCGGGACCCTCGCCCGCGCCCAAGTCGCCCACCAGGCGATAGATGTCCACCAGGTTGAAGGAGTTGACGGCGCGGTTGCCTGTGACACAGAAGAAGTAGCGCGCCCAGTCGTGGTGGACGACGGTGCGGCCGTCATTCCGCAGCACGATGCCGCGCACCTCGCCCCGGGCCAGCAGGCGGGCCAGGACGGCGCTGTCGCGGCTGTGGCTCAGGTTGAAGACGAGATCCCAGCCTTCGCCGCGCAGCTCGGCCGCCAGTGCGCTGAACCAGGAGGCGCGGGCGGCCAGGGAGCGGTCGGGGTCGAGCAGGCGGGCCACCGCTTGGTCCTGGTCCAGTTCGAGCAGGCGATCCACCCCGGGCACGAGGCGCGCCGCGCCGGCGAAGGCCTTCAGCACCAGCAGGCCGATCTCGGCGCGCGGATGGCGCTGGCGCAGCCCGGAGACGAGGGGACTGGTTTGGATGATGTCCCCCATGCGCGTCAAGTTGATGACGAGGATCCTATCCATGCTCCGCCCGCCTCCCCTCGCGCTGCAGGCGGGCCTGCTCGTAGGCCTGCTCCACGCCCTTGGCCCGCGCCCAATCCCGCAGCTCCTGCATGTAGAGGATGGTGGCCGCGGCGGCGTCGAGCGGCTCCCGGCGCCGGCGCAGCCAGTCGGCCACGGCGTCCAGCTCGCGGGGCAGGGCGGGCGGCAGCGCGGCCAGCCAGGCCGCCAGCTCCGGATCGGCGGAATCCTTGTCCAGACTGCGGCGGCGGGCGGCGTGGGGGAAGACGTCGGCCTGCTCCAGCAGCACTAACTCGAGCAGCTCGGCCATGCGGTGGCGGTAGGTGTGCAGCTCCAGCACGGCGCGGCGGCCGGCGGCGGCGATGGCCCGTCCCTCGGCGGGGTGCGCCAGATGGTGGGCGACCAGCTCGCGCAGCTGGCGCACCGAGTCGAAACAAACCAGCTCACGGCCGTCCTCCAGCAGTTCCGGCAGGAGGGAGCGACGGTCGGTCAACTGAAAGCCGCCGCAGGCGAGGATCTCGAAGGTGCGCGGGTTGACGAAATCGCCATCGGGGTTGATTCCGGCGTGGTAGGTGGAGGAGTGGAGGTTGAGGTTGATGAGGCTGTTGGCGTAGATGCGGCGGTTCTCGGCGGCGGTGGTGCGGCGGCCACCGTTCTGGAGGAGGCGGCTCACGGGGCCGGAAGCGCGCCAGTCCGAGCCCCAGATGCGCAGGGGCAGATCGAGCAACTCCAGGAAGAGGCGCTCGCGGTTGTGGTAGCCGGCGCCGACGAAGCTGAGGACCGGCGGCTCGCCCTCGCCCCATTCTTCGGGGCGATAGTGGTCGGGGTCGGCGCAGGCGGGCAGGTAGCGGACGGGGGTCGAGGCCAGGCCGGCCAGCTTTTCCTGGAATCGGCCGCGTTGGATGGGCAGGAAGAAATCGAAGTGGCCGTGCAGGCCCCTCCAGTAATCAAGCGTCTCCCAATCCTCCACGAACCAGAAGGCGGTGCGGATGCCCGCCGACCTCAGCTCACGGGATGCTTCCGGCGTGAAGGGACTCTGGGCGAGGCCGAGCACGAGGTCCGGGCCGAAGGCCCGGGACTCGACGAGCACCATGTGTCCCATCAGGCGGGTGAACTCGGCCGCCAAAGCCTGGGCGCCCGGATGACGATCAGAGAAGGCATGGAGCGTCTCGCGGGCGCCGGCCATGCCCTCGAAGGAGAGGGAGCGGACGTCGTGGCCCAAGGCCCGCAGGGCCGCGGCGGCGCTGCGGGCCATGGGCAGGCTGCCTCCATAGAAGGGTTCCACCACCAGGATGCGCAGGCGCAACTCCGCCGAGCGCAGCAGGCCGGCCGTCGCCCGGCGCGCCGCCACCTCCTCCGCGAAGAGGCGCCGCCAGAGGGGCGTCTCCAGAGCCAGGTCGCCCGGGCGGGCGAGGCCCGCGCAGTCTCGCCGCGTCGCGGCGAAGGTCACCCGCGGATCAGCCAGCGCCTGGGGGCATTCCCAATGCTCCAGGGCGAAGCGCAGAACGGCCGGTTCGGCGGGATGCACCACCACTTCCGGTGCGCCGCGCTCCAGCAAAGCGGCCACCTCCCATCCCACCCCATGCCCGAAGAGATGCACGCGAGGTACTTGATCCGCTTTCGCGGCGATGCCGCGAAAGCCGGCCAGCGCGGCATCCACCCACCGCTCCGCCTCCCGGCGCGGATCCGATGAGACAAGGCTCTGACCGTGCACCAGCAAGCGGCGGCGACCGCCCTGCGTCAGGCAGACGCCACCCGAGGCCGGGTCCAGGTCGTCCAGCTTCCTGGCCAGATCCGGCCAGCGATGCCTCATCACTTCATGTGGTACCACGGCTTCCACTCCCTTCCACGGGCAGCCAGTCGGGCCGATGGCCCAGGACCCCCACGCGCCGCCCTTGGCGGCGCAGATCCCGCACCAGCTCAGCCATGCGGCGTCGGGCGAAGGCAAAGTCCGGTTTCGGCCCCTTGGGCCGTCTCACCCCATCCGTGTAGCACGGGCCATCGGCCCACAGATCCACGCCCGCCATCAGCAGCACTCCACCACTCAGCCTTGCTCCCAGGCCCAGCGCCGGTCCCGCCACCGTGCCGCATCCGGCGGGGAGGCTTCCGGGGCATCGCCCCAACCGCTTCTCCACGCTCGGCCCCGGACCCTCCGGCGTCGCCAGCCACAGCGGCCCCGGCCAGGCCTCCACCAGAGCCGCGCTGGTTGTCGGGAAGACGGCCAGCGGCACATCGCCCAGGGACAGCTCCTCCGCCACGATGTCCTGCGCCAGGAGCGGACTGGGATCCGTCGCCACCACCACATCCGGCCGGATGCCGCGGAGGGCCAGCGCCGGCAGCGCGGTGGAGACGGCAATGATCCGCAGGCCCGGCGCATCGTCCAGCCTCTTCAGGGCCGGCCCCAAGCCAGGCCCCGCCCCGCAGACCAGCACCGGATCATTGCCCCAGGCGCCGTCCAGCTCGGCCACCCACCGCGCCTCCTCCAGCCGGGCGGCGTTCGCCGTGCGATTGGCCGCGAGCAGTTCCTCCTGCGAATGGGCGGCGCTGCGCCGTCGTCGCAGATCCTCCATCAAGCGTGCCGCTTCCGGTGTCGCCGCGCGCCACAGCTCGGCGCACCACGGATGGAGGATGAGTGGCCGTTCCCCGTGCTCGTCGCGCAGCAGCTCCGCCAGCAAGCGGCAAAGGCTCCCGTCATCATCCGCCAGGACCAGCCGGCAGCGCGCCGGATCGGGTGGCGTCCGTCCCAGCAGGCGCCAGCGCTCCAGGGTCGTGGCCAGGCTGCGCGGGTCCGCCTCGACCACCAGGAGCTCCCCCGCCTCTCCCTCCAGCAGCGCGTCCAGATCGTGCCCGGCCCCCAGGCCCAGCAGAACGGGCCGCGATCCCGGCGGCAGGTGGGCGCAGCGCCGTGCCGCCTCCCGCCGTGGATCCCTTCCGCTGCAGCCCAATCGTCCATCCGGCAGTCGAAAGCACCAGTCCACCCCGGCCGCTTCCAACGGATGGGGAAGGACGGACAGGTCCAATCGCCACCCCTCGCGCATCATCCCGGGCATGACAAATCCTGCGGTCCGCGCTCGGCCGTCCACCTGGCCGCCTCCCGCCGCCAGGACAGCTCCTCGCACAAGTTGGCGGGGGGCCGGGGCCACTCCCGCCGCCGCCAGTCGGCCAGCTCCATGCCGGCTTGCCGGGCGTGCTCCAGTCGCGAACAGCGTCCGGGCGGACGGCCGGCCACAGCCGCGTCCTGCCCGTCCCAATCCCGCAACAGGGTCAGTTGTCGACGCCACCGGGTCAGATCTTCCTCCCTGGCTGGCTGCCCGGCCTCGGCCAGCGACAGGCTCTCTCCCAGCCGCCTCACCGTCAGATGAAGACGCCCCCCTTTCTTCTCCAAGGTCGGTTCGGCGCCGGCCAGCAGGGCCAGGGCCAGCTCCGCCGTCTCGCCTCCATTCAGGTTGGTCCGGCAGCGGTAGGATCCGCAAGGCGGCCACCCTTCAAGGCAGGGCGCGCATTCCTCCTGGATTTGCAGCACCTGGGCGCCGGCCAGCCAGGGTCCCGTCTCTTTCGCCCAGGCTGATCCGTGATACAGGCCGACCAGTGGACGCCGCAGGTGGGCGGCCAGGTGCAGCACGCCGGTGTCCTGGGCGATCACCAGGGCGGCCTCGTCCAGCACGTCCTGCAACTGGTCCAGATCTGTTTCCCCGCAGAGATTCGTCAGGCGCGGCGCCGGACCCACCGCCTTGACCAGCGCCTCCGCCGCGCGGCGCTCAGCTGCGCTTCCCGTCAGAAGCACCTGCCGGGTGGTCGCGGCCAGCAACCGCGCGGCCAGGGCGGACCAGAAGTCCCCACCCAGCTGCCGCGCCTGGCTGCCGCTGCCGGCATGCAGCACCACCGCCCCCGCTCCAGGCTCGCCCGCGACCGGAGGTGGAGCGGCCGGGCCAGGGTGCAGCGACAGCATCGCATCCGTCAAGTGCAGCTCGTTCTCGCTCCGCCTCCCCCCCAGGACGCCCAGCCACTGGTGGTAGGGATCTCCGTGGCAGCCTGCACCCGCCCGGCTGGCCGCCGGAAGCAGTCGAGCCAAGGCCGTCGCCGCCCTGTCCTCGTTCAGGCAGAGGACGCGATCGACCGGTGGATCCCAGCCGGGCGCCTCGCCCCAGGCCGCCCGCAGGGCGTGATGGAAGGCGCCGGCATCCTGCGTCAGATCCGCCAGACGGCGCGGATCCAGCACCACCACATGGTCCGCCACCCGGCGCAGGCGGCGGCCCGGTTCGAATGCGACCACCAGCGTGAGCGGACCATCCTGCCGCAGACGCTGGCAGAGGGGCAGGCTTTGCACCAGATCGCCCAGGCGGGCCAGCTGGATGACCAGGCTGCTTGTCATGGCGCCGCCGACAGGCCGTTGTCCTCCAGGCGCCGCCTCAAATCGTGCCGCAGCTGGCTCAGTCGCGCCTGTTGCTCGGGTCGCGGCTGGCATTGCTCCGCCCAGCGTCGCGCCCCCGCCAGGTTGCCCACCCATAGCTCCAGTTCGAGCAGGGCTTGGCGCACATCCTCCGCTCGATCCACCCCACCCCGGGACAGCGCCTCCTCGAGCAGGTCGCACGCCGCCGAGACGTCGCCCCCCGCCATCAGGGCCTCCGCCCGTGTCGTCAGGTCCGCCGCCAGACGCGGGGCCGGGGCGGAGATCCGGCGCAGACGCAGCCCACCCTGCTCCCGCACCGCCTGCCAGCCGTCCTCCGCCAGCAAGTTCACCTCATCGCAGGGCAGCCGCCCTTCCCAGCGCTCGCGCAGCACCTGCCAGCTGTGGGCGACCCGCTCGTTGCGCCCGGCGCTGCGCCCCTCGTGATGGACAACCACCCCGTCCGGCCGGTAGATCAGCTCATAGCCGCGTTCCCGCAAGCGGAGACAGAGGTCGATGTCCTCGTAGCAGTTGACGAAGTTCTCGTCGAGGCCGCCCACTTCGCGCCAAGTGTCGCGCCTGAGGCCCAGGCAAGCGCCGGTCAGCGCCTGGAAGGAGCGGCGGCGGCCCGCTTCGGGCGCGTCGGCGGGAAAGCCGCGGTAGATGTGCCAGGGGAGGCCGTCCGCGCCGAAGGCCAGCCCGGCATGCTGGATGGTGCCGTCCGGGTAGAGCAGGCGCAGTCCGACGGCGCCGGTGCCGGGTCGCCCCAGCTCGTCGCGCAGGGCCAGGTCCCAGCCGGGCTGGACCTCGGTGTCGTTGTTGAGCAGGACCAGCAGGCTGCCGCGGCAGGCTGCCGCCGCCAGGTTGGTGGCCCGGGCGAAACCCAGGTTGCGCTCCTGACGCAGCACCGTCACGCCGGCCGCGGCGAGCAGCTCGCCGCTTCCGTCGGTCGAGCCGTTGTCCACGACCACGATCTCCACCGGGCCGGCCGTGTTGCGGCGGAGGGCCTCCAGGCAGGCCCGCGTCAACTCCAGCTGGTTGAAGACCGGGATGAGGACGGAGAGCAGCCCCTCCTCCCCGGGTCCCGCCGGCAGCGGCGCTGCGCTGAACCAGCCGGCGTCGGAATGCAGGCGGAAGAGGGTCTCCAGCAGGCGGTCCTGCTCCCGGTCCAACTGGCCAGCCAAGTCGCCCCCGCCCGGGGCGGGCAGGATGCGCAGGGGTCCCAGCTCGAGCTTGGCAAGTTCCTGGAGCGCCGCTTCCAGGCCACGCATCAGCAAGCGGTCCGGCGGGTCGGTCGGCGGCTTGCCGCAAATGGCCTCGTGCTCCCGGGGGCGACGGCGCTGGAAGACGCGCGAGGAGGCCCCCGCCTTCCGCTGTCGGCGGGCGAAGGAGGCGTAATCGACCGGGTGGTCGTGGCGGAAGCGCATGCCCGCGTCGTAGGCGAGGACCAAGCCCTGGTCACGGCAGCGTACGCCGAACTCCACGTCCTCCCAGGCGGCGTGAGGAAAGTCCTCGGCGAAGCGCAGTCCCGTGCGGCGCAGGAAGTCCGTGGGCAGGGCCAGCGAGCTGGTGTAGAAGTACTGGGCCGGCAGGCGGCAACGCGCCGGCAGGCCGTGGAAGCCGAACTGCATGCCGTTGCGCTCCACCAAGCGCATGACGCGGGTGCTGCCGCGGGAATCATCCCAGTCGACGCGGCCGAGCAGCGCCACCCGTCCGTCGCCCCAGGCGGCATGCTCGGCGGTCAGGCGCGACAGGACCCCCGGCTCCGGCAGCATGTCGTCCCCGGTGATCAGCACCAACCCGGGGACCTGCTCCTGAGCCAGGAAGTGCTCGATGCCGGCGTTGCGGGCGCGGGCGGGGCCGCCCTTGGCGTCCAGCCGCAGCAGCTCCACCTCCAGTCGCGTCCCGTCGCGGCGGATGGCGGCCAGCGCCTCCCGCACCGGCTCCTCCAGGCGCGGCTCGCTCCCGTCATCCACCACCAGCAGGCGGAAGCGGTCGTGGGGCAGGTCCTGCTCCGCCCAGGCCGCCAGGGCGCGCCCCAGCACGGCGGGCCGCTCATGGGCCGTGATGAGCACGCCCACCTGCACCGGCGGCGCCGGCCGGCTGCCAAAGTGGAAGGGCAGGGGGCAGAGGGTGGGCTTCTCCAACAGGTCGCGCAGGCTGTGGGGCCGGAGCGCGGCGCCGGCCAGGTAATCAACCAGACGGCTCAGGAGCTGGTCCCGCGCCAGCAGCTCCGGCGTGACGGGGGCGGTGACACGCTGGGGGCGGCCGTACTCCACTTCGTCCACCCAGGGAAAGGGCGTGGGCGTGTCGAGGAAGAGGCGGCCGGCGTAGGTCCGGGCCAGGGCGGCGCGAGCCTCGTCGCGGGGACGGGCCAGCGCCTCTTCCAGCAAGTCGCCCAGGCGGGCAGGTTCCGCGCAATCCAGGGTGAAGCCCTTGCCGGCGTAATGGACCTCCCCGCAGGTGATGACGGCCGCGCCGGCACAGGCGGCCTCCAGGCCCGCGGAGGTGACATAGACAAGGGTGGCGGCGGCGCGCTCGACGAGGGCGGCCGTGCTGGCCGGATGGTCGGCGCCCAGCACCAGCAGGTTGTCCGGCCGGGCCCGCTCGGCCAGCCAATCCTCGGTCCGGTCCAGCGTCGGGTCGCGCTCCAGCCTTGTCTCGCCGGGATGGACGCGCAGGACGAAGCAAAGGTCGGGTCGGCCGGCGGCCAGCGCCAGGACGGCCTCCAACCAGGCCAGGTAGCCACCGAAACCGCTGCCCCGGGCCGAGACGGCGCTGTCCCAGCAGACGTTGGTGAGCACGGCCACCAGCGGTCTCTGGTCCCCCTGAAGGATCTCCGCCACCGAGCCATGTCCCGTGCCGAAGCGGGTGGCGGCGTCCCGGTTGGTGGCCCGGCCGGTCAGGTAGGCGTCCAGCAGAGGGTCCGACCGCCCGGCGCAAGCGCCCTCCCCGTCGGCGCCCATCTCCAGGAAGCAGGCCGGCGCGCCGGTGGAGAAGAGCAGGGTGTTGCGGGCATGGCCTCGCTCGTAGGTCACCACGCGGAGGCCGGCCGCCCTGGCGCAGTCGGCGATCGTCCGCTCCGCAAGGAAGAGGCCGTTGAGCACCAGCACCTGCTCGATGCCCTCGCGCCGCAGCAAATCCGGCAAGAGCGCCTCGATGCGCAGGACCTGGGCGGCGTGCCCGCGCAGGACGGCCAGGGGCACGCGCTCCTCGCTGGGCCGGCCCGAGCGCGCCCAGCGCATCAGCGAGGGACCCATCACCTCGCGCAGGCTGTGTCCGGATGAGCTGGGCAGGGCGAGCAGGGCCGCAGCGTCCAGCCCCTCCAGCAACAGGCGGATACCGCCCTCCACCGCCTCGTCGAAGGGCATGGGCACTTCGCGGAAACCGGCGCGGCCGTGCACGCCGCCCTGGGCGGGATGGCAACCCGCGCAGAAGGCGGCGTGGCCGCCATGCCGCTCGTGGATGGCGCGGTCGACGCACTCGCAGGTGCTCATTCCCTCCCGCGAGCAGCCCAGGAAGACGACGGGATGCCCGGCCGCCCGCAGGGCCTCGGCCAGCAGGTGCTCCACCTCGTGATGGTAGGGCCAGCGTTTGAGGCCGGGAATCAGCGTCTTCACGGCAGGGCCTCCACCATCGCCGCGCGTCCGACGCGCCGCGCCGTGGCCAGGAAGCCGCTCACCCGCCGACGTGCCTCGTCCGCCAGGTGGGAACTCGAAGGCAGGGCGAGGCCGCACTCGTGCGCCTGAAACGCCACCCGGCACTCCATGCGAGCATAGGGGGCGTAGAGAGGCCACCGGTCGAAGGGCCGGAAGAGGCGGCGCGCCTGGATGCCGGCGAAAGCCAGCTCCGCCACCAGCGTCTCCGGCCGGCCCGGCGCCAAGCCGCGGGCAATGTTCAGCCACCAACTGGGCTCGTCGCCGGCGTGGCCCTCCAGCAGGGACAGGCCGCTGTCGGCCAGCTCCGCGCGATAACCCTCGTGCTGCCGCCGACGGCCCGCCACCAGCTCATCCAGCCGCTCCAGCTGGGCCAGGCCCAACGCCGCCTGCAGGCTGCTGAGGCGCAGGTTGAAGCCGTAGTCCTCCGGCTCGGACTGGCCGGGCCGGCGCGCCTGGTTGGCCCAGTAGGCGGCCCGCTCCGCAATCTCGGCTTCCGGCGAAAGCACCATGCCGCCGCCGCCCGCCGTCATGGTCTTGTTCCCGTTGAAGGAGAGGATGGCGGCGTGGCCGAAGGTGCCCGGTCGGCAGCCGCGGGCAAAGGCGCCCAGCGCCTCGGCGTTGTCCTCGACCACGATCAGCCCGTGCTCGAGGGCAAGGGCGCTCAGATCGTGGATGCGGCAGGGCATGCCGTAGAGGTGGACGGGGATCAGGCCGAAGACGCGACGCCCGCTGCGACGCTCGAAGACGGCCCCCTGGCGCCGCACCGTCTCCCGTTCCAGCCACAGCCTGACCGCCTCCGGACTGAGGCCCAGCGCCTCCTCCTCCACGTCGAGAATGACCGGCTCGGCGCCCAGGTGGATGATGGGATTGAGGGTGGCGGCGAAGCTGAGCGCCGGCACGATGACCAGTTCGCCGGGGCGCAGGCCCAGCGCGATGAGGGCCAGTTGCAGGGCCGCAGTGCCGCTGCCGCAGGCGGCCGCATGCATGCCCGGCCCGTGCAGGGAGGCCACCGCCTCCTCGAAGCGGCCCACCCACGGGCCCTCGGCGGACACCCAGCCCTCCTGCAGGCACTGCTGCACCAGGGCCTGCTCGCGGACGCCAAGCGATGGTTCGCTGAGCGGGATCATGTCAGGCACTCCTCGACCGTGTCCCGCGCCTCGCGGGAGAGATGGCCCAGCCAGGCGCCGTCCCCCGGACCACCCAGCCGCTGCGCCAACCGATTGGCGCGCTCATAATCGGCCATGCGGCCGATGTCCAGCCAGAACTCGCGGAGGGGATAGCTGCGCACCCGGCGCCGCTCGCCCAGTCCCCAGCGGATGAGATCCGTCATGTCGAAGGGGGCGTCCGGCGCCAGCTGTCGCATGCGGGGACCCACCATGTAGATGCCCGCGTTGACCAGCAGGCTGCGCCGCGGCTTCTCATCGATGGCCTGCAACCATTCCCCCTCGACCTGCACCACGCCATACTCCACCTGCTCCACCATCTCGCGCACACAGACCGTCATGTCGGCCCCGCTGGCGGCGTGGCTCTCCGCCAGCGCGGCGAAGTCCACCGTCGTCAGGATGTCGCCGTTCATGACCAGCAACTCGCCCTCGATCTCGACAGGCAGGCGCGACAGCGCGCCGGCCGTGCCCAGGGGCGACTCCTCCCGCAGATAGCGGATGGCGGCGCCGAACTGGCGGCCGTCCTGCAGGTGGTCCTCGATCATCCGGCCCTGGTGGCTGGTGGCGATCAGCACGTGGTCGAAGCCGCACTCCACCAGGCGTTCCACCACATGCTCGAGGATGGGACGCCCCGCCACCGGCAGCAGGGGTTTGGGCCGGTTCAGGGTGAGCGGCCGCAGGCGCGTGCCCTGCCCACCCGCCATGACAAGGGCGGGACGGCCGCGGGCGGGCGCCTCGAGCAGGTCGGCCGCCAGCGCGACCCAGAGCAGGCGGTCGGCGCCGTCCACAATGGGGATCTGGGCGATGGAGCGGGCGCGCATCAGGTGGCGCAACTGGCTGCGGCTGAAATCGGGCGTGGCGGTCACGGGGCGCCGCTGCATCACGTCACCCACCACCGTGGCGCGCAGGTCGGCGCCGCGCAGCACCTGGCGCCGGATGTCGCCGTCCGTGAGCATGCCCTGGAGCCGCTGCTGCTCATCGACGACGCAGACGGCCCCGCAGCGGTTGCGGTCGATGCGCGCCACCGCCTCCTGGAGAGGGTCGGTCGGACGCACCACCTGGTCGCCATGGCAGGCCCGCGGTGGCGCCATCATGCGGCGCCCCGCTGCAGATGGTGGTGCTTGGGGAGCAGGACCCGCGGCTCGACGGACGCCAGCACCTCGACAATGCGCTCGGCGGCGTGCCCATCCCCGAAGGGACAGGCCAGGCCGCGCACCATGGCGCGAAAATCGGCGTCGCCCAGGGCGCGGACCACCGCCTGGCGGATCGTCTCCTCCTCGAGCTCCACGAAGAGGACGTTGCCGGCGTGGCGCCGACCCCGCTGGCGGGCACCCACGTTGATTGCCGGAATGCCGAGGAAGGGGGTCTCAAGCAGGCCCGCCGAGGAGTTCCCCACCAGCAGGTTGCAGCGCTTGAGCAGCGCCACCCAGGCCTCCTGGTCCAGGTTGCGCACGCGCACCACCTCGTCCGCCTCCTCCCAGACGCGGAGCGGCCCGGAGCTGCCCGGATCGCTGTTGGGCGTGTTGATGACGATCTGGGCGTCGGCCACCCGGCAGGCGCGCAGGATCATCTCCAGCTCGCGGGCGGCGGACTGCGGGCTGGGGCCGACCGGATGCTGGCAGACCAGCACCACCGGCCGACCGGGGACCAGGCCGTAGCTCTCGTGCAGGCGTTCGGCGGACCAGGCCGGCAGGCGGCGGATGCGGTCGAGGGCGGGGTTGCCGCAGATATAAACGCGCGCGGGATCCTCCCCCAGCTCAAGCAGCACGTCGCGGCTCCAGGCGGAGGCCGTGAAGTGCAGATGGGCCAGTTTGCTCACGGCGTGGCGCACACTGTCGTCCACCGTGGCGTGGCCCAGATCGCCGCCGAACACGTGGGCGACGGGGATCCAGCTGTAGCTGGCGGCGGTGGCGGCCAGGAGGGCGTCCTCGCGGTCGCCCAGCACCAGGACCAGGTCCGGACGCTGCTCGGCCAGATCCTGCGCCAGGGCGATCAGCTCCAGGCCCATGCTCTTGAGGCGGGCCTCCGGGCTGTCCCAGTCGATGAGAGTGGGCCGCAGCAGCATGTGGCGGAAGCCGTGGATCTGGCCCGCCGTCCCGCCCCAGGCGCGGGCCAGGTGGGCGCAGGTCACGACCAGGGCCAGGTCGAGGGCGGGATGCGCCTCGACGGCGCGCAGCACGGGCTCCAGCAGGTCGTAGTCGGAGCGGCTGCCGGTCACGGCCAGGACCTTCATGCCACCTCCTCCAGATCCTGCTCTGTCAGCAGGCGGCCCGCCGGGAGGTCGTGCCGCGCCCGCCGTCCCAGCAGGCCGGGCAAGCGGGCGCAGGAGAGGCCGTCGGCCGGCCGCAGGCAACGGACATGGCTCCGCTCGAGGGACTCGCCCGCCCGCAGCGGTTCTTGCAGCAGGATCGACTTGCGGGCCACCCGCCGCACATCCTCCTCGCAGGGCATCATCCGCTTGACGCCATCCCCCAGGACGAGGGCGGTCGCCCGCAGCTCGGCCAACCAGGCGCGCAGGCCCGCCTCGTCGGAGGAAGAGGCGTGGTCGGGTCCCGCCGCGGCGCGGTCCAGGGTGATGTGCCGCTCGATGATCTCGGCGCCCAGGGCCAGCGCCAGGCTGGCGGCGCGCGTGCCCATCGTGTGGTCGCTGAAGCCCACCACGGTGCCCAGGCCGCGCAGGGCATCCAACACGGCCAGGTTGCAGGCCTCCTCGGGGGCGGGGTAGGCGGACACGCAGTGGAGCAGGGCCAGCCGCTCATCCGCGCCGGAGAACCAGCCCGCCAGGCGCTCCACCTCGGCCAGGCTGCACATGCCTGTCGAAACGAGGACGGGCCGGCCACAGTCGCGGGCCGCCTCGATGAGAAGGAAGTTGTCCGCGTCCCCCGAGCCGATCTTGATGAAGTCTGGCTCAAGTGTGAGGATCTCGCGCAGGCTGTCCGGGTCGAAGGGCGTCACGCCGAAGGCCAGGTCCAGCCGGCGCGCCTCGGCGGCGCAGGCGGCCAGGGTCCCGCGATCGATCTCGAGGGCGCGCAGCAGGGCGAACTGTCCCTCCGCCCCGCTGCGCTCCTGGTAGGAGGCCAGGGGCGCGTCCGGCCGGGCGAGGCGCTCGGCGCGGAAAGCCTGGAACTTGACGGCCTGGACGTCGGCGCGGGCCGCCATCCGCACCAGGGCCAGGGCCTCCTCGCGGCGGCCGTTGTGGTTGACGCCGATCTCGGCCACCACCCAGGGCCGTCGCTTGCCCAGCAGGCCACGCACCGTGGCGCTCATGGCCGGGGCTCCCCCGGCTGCGCGGGGAAGCGGTCGGCCGCCACCGCCTCGGCCAGGCGCCAATCCAGCGGGGTGTCGATGTCCACCGACTCCCAATCCGCCATGGTCAGGGCCAACGGCCGGTCGGAGAGGAGGCTGCCCTCGGCCAGCAGGCGCTCCACGCGCACCAGATAGACGGCGCCGTTGAGGCGCCAGACAGGGACCGGCTCGGCGCAGGCCCAGGGCCGCGCTTCCCCCTTCAGCACCAGGCGGCACCAGTCGAGCGGCTTCTCCACTGGCCCCAGGCTCACCACTTCCCGGCCGCTGTCGCGCGCCAGGCGCCAGGCCTCCCGCATGCGGGCGGCGCCGCGGAAGGGGGAGGTGGGCTGGAGGAGCATGAGCCAGCGCGGCAGGGCGACACCCTCGGCCGCCAGCCAGCCCAGGTAGTGGCGCAGCACGGCGAGGCTGCTGCTGTCGTCCCGGGCCAGGGCGGCGGGTCGCAGGGGGAAATGGGAGAGGCCCAGGGTCTGGGCGTGCTCGCGCAGGGCGGGGTCGTCGGTGGAGAGCGTGATGCGCCGGAAGATGCCCGCCTCGAGGGCGGCGTGCAAGGTCCAGTCGATGAGCGGCCGGCCGCCCAGGATGCGCTGGTGCTTGCCGGGCAGGCGCCGCGAGCCGCGCCGGGCGGGGATCAAGGCGTCGATCGTCATGCCGCCCCTCCCATCACCAATGTCCGCGGCGCTCCCTCCAGCGCCGCCAGCCGCTCCTCCAGCAATGCCACGCGCCGGCGCAGGCGCTCCAGCTCGGACACTCCGCCGCCGCCCAGCCGGGCGGAAAGGGGCAGCCCGGCCAGAGGCTGGGGCAGACCATCCTCCGTCGCCAGGCCGCTGATCCAGACGGCGCCATCCCCGGTCTTCACCAGCAGGCCAAGGCGGCGATCACGGCCGATGACCGCGCCGGGGATGCCGGCGGCGTCCCGGGGAAAGTCCGCGCAGGGGCCGGCGGCGCCCACCAGCAGGACCCGCTCCCCCCACCGGGTGCGAGCCCGGCAATTGGGCGGCGCCAGGGCGCGCACCAGGCGGACGATGCTCCCGGTTCCCGCCGCCCAGTCGATCCACTCGTCCCCCTCCCGGCGCCGGGGGTAGTAGACGGGGCGCCCCGTTTCGTCCACCGGCAAGTGCCGACCCTGCTCCAGCGCGACCAGACTTTCGTCCAGCAAAGAGGGCAGCTCCCCGCAGACCGCCGCCAGGGCCTGGCCGTAGTCGCCTTGCGGGGGCAGGGCCACCCTGCGCAGCGCCAGCAGGGGCCCGGCATCGATGCGGCGGCTGACGCGCATGACGGCCAGGTCCACTTCCGCGGCGCCCTCCAGCAGTTGCCAGCAGAGCACGGCCCGGCCGCGGTGCCGGCCGGGGTGGCCGGCGTGCAGGTTGAGCACGGGCGGCATCCCCGCCGCGAGCAGGGCGGAGCCGAAGAGCTGGTCGTAGGAGACGGAGAGGAGGAGATCGGGGGCAAGGGAGCGGATCCAGGCCATTGCTTCCGCGCTGTTGACATCCTCCAGGCCGAGGGGGGAGAGCCCGCTCGTGCGGCAGGCCTGCCGCAGGTCGCCGCTGGTGGGCCGGCGGCGCTCCACCACGGCGGCCACCTCATGGCGGTCCGCCAGATGGCGCAGCGCCACCGCCGCCCATTGGCCGTCCCCCAGCAGCATAAGGCGGCGCCGGGCCGGAAGCTCCGCCGTGCCCGCCATGCTCAGATCTTCTGCGTGCGCCGGGAACGGGCGCCGGGGCGGCGTTCGCGGATGAGGCGCTTGTAGTATTCGGGGTCAAGGCGGATGGAGGGGCGGTTGGTGATGATGTCCCAATCGGCCTCGTCCATGCCCGCCGTGATCTCGTCCAGATGCTGCAGGACGCTGTCGATGTCCTTGCCCACCCAGAACTCCACGTCCTTGTCGGCCTTCAGGTCCCAGTTCTGGGTCTGGGCGGCGCGGTTGAAGACCTCCTCGTAGCGCTCGATGGCGTAGACGCGGGCGCGCGGATCCTTGCGCTGGCGGATCGCCGTCACTTGGTAGCCCAGCCCCACGCCCAGCACGAAGAGGGCCTTCTTGCCGCGGAGGCGTTCGTGTTCTTGCAGTTCGGCCATGGAAAGCTCCTCACAAGCGGGATGTCGCGGGCTCCTGAGGCAAAGCCGATGCCAACTGCGGAATCCATTGGAAACTCCTGACTTTCAGGAGCTTACGACTTCAGAAGTGAAGAACTCGAGCAGGGACAAGGCCTTGGCCGCCGGGCAGCCTTGGCCGGGGCGAGGCACATTGTGCCGGGGAGGATCATGGCTCCACCATCAACCACAGATGAGCTTGCTCGCATGATCTTGAACCTTGCAACTGCGACAATCCGAGCCAGTTGAGCGGGGACCCGGCCCATGTCTGCAATCACACCTGATCAGACTCAAGACGATGTCTTCCTTGCCTCGGCCAGGCGGGTGCAGGTACATATTCCGGGCATGACTTCCTTTCAGCTTCCAATGGCTCCTGCGAAGTTCGGTGCCTACCGCCACAGAACCCACATTCCATTCACATCCGCTTGAATCGATTGTGTATATGCTTGCAGGCAAGGAGAATCGCGGAAGGTGGATGGCCATTCGTGAAAGGATCCGCATGCTGGGAATCAAGGCAAAGCCCGAACGAGAAGGTGCCAAGAGAAAAACAGAGCGAGACATATAGGGGTTCTCAGAAGTTTTTGTGGACGGGGTCTGTTTTTGCTCGCCGGGCCCCAGTATTTTGAGGCATGCCAGCTCCCATCTACCCTAATCCTGAGAATGCCACCCAGGACGAACTCCGAGTCGTCCAGAGGGCTACGGCCGATTTTGAAATGGGCCAGCGCATCATGGCAATCATCATGTTGTTGAACGGGATCGATCGCGACCTGGTGATCAAGAGCCTTGGCTGTCATGCCAATAGCCTGCGTAACTGGGTCGTCGCGTTCAACCAGTCCGGCATCGACGGCTTGGCCACGCATCCGCGCAGTGGTCGACCCCCAATTCTGCACAAGGGCCAGCGCTTGGTGCTGTCCGAACTCTTTGCCCGTCCGCAAGATCTGGACGAAGAATTCTGGACCAAACGCAAGTTCCACGGTGTGCTCACCCGCGAACTGCAGGTGGAACTGGGCTACCCACGCTGGCCCGCTACCTGCGTGACGAGGGCTTTCGTCAGCTGGTGCCTCGTCCCACAGCCCCCGATCGGGACCCAAAGGCACGAGCTGAGTTCGTGGAATGGCTTCAGCAGCACCTGGATCACCATCCCGAGCAGCTTTGGTTCTGCGACGAATCGGGCTTCATGGCCGATCCGCGTCCCAAGGCCGTGTACGCCAAGAAAGGAACCACACCCACCTGTCCGATGACCGGCCTCCACATCCGGGAAAGCGTGATTGGCGCCGTCCAGCCACTGACCGGAGAGTTCATCAGTCTCGTCTTCAATCGGGTGGATCTGGATGTGTTTCAAAGCTTTTTGGACTACATGGCCGAGCAAACGGCAGGTCGATCGGTCCAGCTTGTGCTGGACAACGCCTCCTGGCACCGGTCAGCCAAGCTGAACTGGCACCACATCCAGAAACAACTCCTACCGCCCTATTCGCCCGACCTGAATCCCATTGAACGGCTTTGGATGTGGATCAAGGACAACCACTTCACCAACTGGTACACGAAAACCCGAGACGCCTTGCAGGATCGCTTGACGATGGCCTTGAACGAGGTGATGGACACGCCGGCCATCGTCCAGTCAGTCTGTCAGACGTGATCCACAAAAACTTTCAAGAACCCCTATAGGCGCTGCAGTAAGGACACTGCGGCAAGGCATCGGGAAAGCACACCCATCGCTGTGGGATTCGGATCCGTGCCAGGGGACAGCTCCTTGGGACCACTCCTAAGCCAGCGAGCGCATGGCCCCGTGACGGGATTCCCAGCGCCACGCGGGAGCCCTCCACGCACGGCCAAAACCGCAGGTTCCAACCCCATCCACCGAAGCGAAGGTGTATATCCTTGCCGGGCAAACGCTTCCAATTTGTTAGGACCATGTTCATAAATAGTTCAGCCAGATGACCAATATCAGCAAGGTCGGAATGGACACCTACCAGGAAAAAAACAGCAAATGACAGATTTCGCTTGACTGGGTGGTGGAATTGCAGTAGGATGTTGCTACACCACATACTGACAAATCAATCCAAGGCAATCGATCTTCCTTCTTGCACAGGCTCACGTCGCACGGGCGAGGATGTGGTATGGGACACTTGGCCTCCTGTGGGAAACTTGGTGCATGGATTTGAGCGAGCTTGCCGAATTCTGAGAACAGGATCCCGTTACCTTGAGTCAGCTTGGCGTCCCATCACCAGCGGTTCATGATTGACCTGTTGAAGTTCAAGCGCGGGTTGGACCAAGTAGATACCTTTGACGTAAAAATCACCTCGTGTCAAATATTCTTCTAGCTATAGTCAGTTTAAAGACAGGAGTTTTGAGATGAAAGCGAAAAGGGTGGTTACCATGCTGCTGATACTTACGTGCTGGCAAGCCTACGCCGCCGTGCTGAAGGTGCCTTCGGAGTATGCCACCATCGCCCTGGCCTTTGCCGCGGCAAACTACGGAGATGAGGTTGAACTGGCCGACAGCCAAACTCCATATTCGGCAAGCGATCTTGTGATGCCCGATGGAGTGATCCTGCGCGGGGAAGGCAATGACCCCGAAGATGCCATCATCTCCAGTAGTGGTAGCTCGTCAATCCTCCTGATGTATGGGACGACAGCGACCCTGAAGTACCTAACCATCAGCTCGGGCAATTCGACGTCGCCCTACAAGGCCGGCGGCATCACGGTCGAAGATGGCACGCTCACGTGCGTGGGGGTGGATTTCGATTCCAACCATGCGACGGACTCGGGTGGCGCCATCCTGGCAAGCGAATCCATGCTCCTTCTGGAAGCCTGCAGGTTCTCCAACAATCAAGTGCTTAACGGGAATGGCGGATCCATCGCGGCCACCCTGACCTCGTTGGATATTCAGAACTGCGACTTCATAGAAGAGCGGGCAATGGGAGATAGCTCGCGAGGGGGGGCATTGTACTCCCTGGAGGAGGATGTCGAAGGGTTGTCGAAGTCCATCAAGAACAGCCGATTCATTGGCTGCCAAACTGGCGTCAATGGAGCAGGGGCACAGGGTGGCGCCATCTACATGGGAGGCGATGAGGTTCTGATCGAGGAGTGCGTGTTCGAGGACAATTCGGCCACGTGGCAAGGCGGCGCCATGCATCTTCTCGCCTTCAACCCAACCATCGTTCGCTGTGAGTTCAACTCGAACTTGGCTGGCGAGGTTGGTGGTGCCTTGTACCTGGACGAGCAGGACAACAACGGCAACACAGGAATGACCCAGACCCTCGAAGCGTGCGTGTTCAGCCTGAACAGGGCGCTGACAGGCGGCGCGTTGTTCAAGCAGACGAGCCTGCACTTATTGGTATCCAATTGCGAATTCGTGGGCAACATGGCGAATGGCGATACCAGCGAGGGAGGCGGCGCCCTTGCATGTGACAATCATGCGGATGTCGCCATCCGCAACTGCCTGTTCCACGGCAACGAGGCACCCTCCGGGAGTGGCAGCGTGCTGACCCTTCGTTTCGGCAGCACGGTCGAGCTCACCAACGTGACGATGACCCGCAACGGTGAGGCAGAAGCGACCACGGGCAGCGTGGTGTATGTCAACAGCCAGAACAACCATGTCACGGGCGTGAATGTCAACATGGCAAACAACAACTGCGCCATGCCGATCTATTTCACGGCCATCCAACAAGGCATGTACAACTGGTCGAACATGAACGTGGTCAATCCAGGGTGGGGAGCCTGCGATCCGGATGACATGACTGGGACAAGCTTGATGAGCGTGGATCACCTGTTTGTGGACGACGAAGAGGATTTCCGCCTCAAGTGGAACTCCCCGCTCATGGATGCGGGTCATGCGTCCTCGCCCCCTGATTTCGATCTCACACGCGCCGACATCGGCTGGACGCCCGTGTATGAGGAGATTGAGGTTAGTGGCACCAAGACCTTGACCGAGCGGGGCTGGTACAAGCTGGTGGGCAACACGGTCTTCTCTGGCGTGGACATGGTGGTCCCGGAGGGAACGACCATTCGCAGCGACGGCGAATACACTATGGGGTTCTGTGACACCGACGATACCAATGGTTACCGCATCCAAGTGGGGGATCCAGCAGGCGCTCGGACGGCCATTGTGGGCTCGCCGACCGCAGGCAGCATTGCATTCGGGTCCACCAGCACCGCGCCCCGCCAGGCTGCGACAACCTTTGATGGGGTGCTGTTTAATCGTGCCCCTGATTTCAATGGGGGTGCCCTCTGGTTCAATTACTGTGACGTGGACCTCAACGGGGCGGGAGGCAACGTCAAATTCAATGGGTATGACAGAACGAAAATCATGTTCGACTATGTCTGCCTTGGTCAATTCAAAAATCTTGACTTCATGAACCCACAAATAGAAGATGGTGGGGTTGGGATTGGATGCGTTGGCATCCAGTATTCTGACGTAGACGTGATTGGGATTACCTTCGACCGCGTGATGTACGGCGACGATCCATGGTATTGGAAGTTGATGCACTATGGGACGGTACCCAGCCCCAACCATGTGATTGCTGGTAATCATTTTGAGGCGCAAACCAACGCGTTGTCAGCGCGTCCTGTGGCGCTGGGTGGAGCCACCCTCAACCTGCACCACAACACCTTTAACGACATTGAAGCAGGCGCGATTGGTGCAGGCTTTGCGACTTTGAATTTGAAGAATGGGGCGAGCAATCAGTTCTTCAAGGAATATGTGCCTGGATTTGATACACACCCCATGATTATAGGTTTTGACACCTACCTAGACCTTGAATGCGGAAACAATTCGTTCGTTTGCGATGAATTGACTGGTAACTACCAGTTCATTACCTCCACCGGCGGTTCCTCCAATTGGGCCTACAACTATTGGGGAGAGGACTGCGAGAATGGTGTGAGTCCTTATGGTCACATTCCAAACTTTGTGACAACCTATTCGCCTTGGTTGGAAGCGTGTCCCCTGGTCTTCATGCCCTGTCAGGGCCAGGGCGGGGAGAATGACCTGTACGCTTATGGCCAGGAGGCCGCGGAGATCGAGAATCACGAGGCGGCCGTCGCCTACTGGATCGAGCTTCTGGAGGACTACCCCGAGTCGAAGTATTGCACGGAGGTGACCGGCATCATCAAGGCCATCGGGCTCTACACGGAGTACGGCGCCCAGGACTATCCGCTGATCCGGACCGGACTGGAGAGCGCCGCGGAGGCATCGGAACCCGTGGATGATCTCTTGTCCATTTCCCAGGTCAGTAGCGCGTGGTGTGTGGAGGCCATGCATGGCGACCGGCCTAGCGCTGTAGCCTTGCTGGACAGCCTGCTGATCGAGAAGGACGGCTACGCCAAGGCCGAGCTGCTCATCAACACGGCCTTGGCCGAGATCGCCACCTATCCGGCTCAGGGTCAGATGAACGCCTTGGGACCCATGGCGGCATTCCAGCGCCTCGAGCAGCGCCGCCTGGCCTTGCAGAACCTGCATCGGGCAATGGTGCCAGATTTGGCGGTTGGGACTTTGCCGAATCCGGCGCCAGACGTCGAGAAGATCATGGAACGACCCTCTATTTTCGGCATCATGTCGTGCCATCCCAATCCCTTCAATCCGACCATGTTGCTTGAACTGCGCGTGGATGGAGAAGAAGCCGTGACCTTGGAGATCTACAACACCCTGGGCCAGCGCGTGGCCGTGCTGCACCAGGGGTTCCTCCCGGCCGGAACACACACCTTCCAATGGACCGCCGGTCAGGTGGCCTCGGGCGTGTATGTGGCACGCGCCGTGCAAGGTCGACAGATTTCCGTGGCCAAAGTGGTCCTGGTTCGGTAGGCATGAACAAGGCCCTGTTGAAGTTTGTGGCGGTCCTCCTCCTTGGGGGACCGCCCCTCCCCCTTCCCGCCACCGTCTGGATGGTGCCGGACCCCTGGCCCCTGATCCAGCAGGCGGTGGATTCCTGCGCCAGTGGGGACACGGTGCTGGTGGCGCCGGGCCACTACCACGAGCGGCTGGTGATTCCCGACAAGACCTTGACCCTGGCCTCGCACGCGCTGCTGACGGGGGACACGCTCTTCATTCCGCAGACCATCGTGGACGGGGACTCCCTGGGCACGGTGATCCGCGTGGATACCAGGGGCCCACACCGGTTCATCCTGGATGGCTTTCTGATCCGGGGGGGTGTTGGGCAGCAATGGGTGGGTGGCGGGATTCACTTCACGGACAGCACGGATGTGGAGCTGCGCCGCCTGCATTTCACGCGGAATTTGTCGAACTACTCCGGAGCCTGCCTGTTCATGGATGGATTGGGTCCCTACTACCATGGGCCAAAACGATTCAGCATGCAACATGTCCGCGTCTACGACAACAGCACGAATGATCGCAACAAGCTCTTGTTTTCCATTCGAGTAGGAAGATATGCGGCAGCACATGATGTGCGCGTGGATGGCATGGTGAATAGCAGATTGATACTTGTGGCAAGTGGAGATAGCGTGCTGTTTTCAGACATCGTGGCGCGGAATGTCACCTGCACGGGAATTTTGATTGGGGGTGGGTTATCGACAAATACATCGCATAGCTATCAAGAATTCAAGAACATCCTGATTGAGGGCTGTACCTGGAGTGGCAATTCATTGGTGAACTTCGGCGGTACATCTCCCTTAATCATCAAGAACATCCGTTTCATTGACAACACCCAAGTGGGCAATCGGCAATCCTCCAACAAGCTGCTCGCTTTGTATGTCAGGGGAGATCCCTGCCACTTGGACAGCTTGATCTTTCTGCGCAATCGTGGCGTGACAGGGCATTCCGTGGTAGGGGAGTGGGAGCGTGCAAGACTGTTCAACGACCCCTGGGCCCACGGGCGGGTGACCAACATGATCGTGGAAGACTGCGTGTTGGGTGACAGTTCGTTCACAACCTGGAATGCGTCTTCGAACTACCCATCTATGCTGACAACAACCAATTTGTCCCTGGAACATGCCCGCTTCGTGAACAACACGGTGATCCTGACCCCGGGGGCAAGCACGCCGGCATGGGGTGTCCACATGGCCAACATTCTTAAATTCACAGGCTACAATGCGGATAGTATGATCATGAGAAATGTATTGTTCAAGGACAACCTTGTCATTGATCGCGATATCCCCAGCCAGATGAGTTCGTACTGGGCAAATGACGGATATTGTGCGATGATACATTCTAACAGTTTTGATTTCTTTTTAATTGATAGTGTAACATTTGATGGAAATCGTCAGCCAAATATGGCCTTTGAGAGACCTTATGGGGGTTATCTTTCGGATCCTGTAGATGTTGGCAGTGTGATGTTGATTTCGGTATCTTCCAGTACGACGTCCAGCTATCATAAGACATTTCAGAACCTGATCTTCAGGAACAACAATGAGGCGAGCATCCGCTCCAAGATGGAAGGTCCTTTGCACTTCCGCAACGTGCTGATGCTGGCCACCTCGCGGCAGGGCTTCAATCTGGAGGCCTTGTCGGTGACGATGGACAACGTCTGGATCGACAGCTGCACGGCCTTTGCCCCCATCCCCTTTCGCTCCGAACAGATGCCTCTTCGGCTGAAGGTCACGGAGCCCAGCTTCATCCGCAACACCACCATCACCAACAGCCAGACGCCCTACCTGGTCATGCCCGGTTACCGCAACCTGGACGCACCGGCGGACCCGGTGGTCACCTTTGAGAACTGCTTGTTCTGGAACAACCAGATCGATCGCCTGGAGGCGGAGCTGCCCCAGTATGAGTGGCCGGGTTGGAACCACGACTTGCCCGGGATCTACCGCCATTGCCTGCTGCCTCAGGCCATGCCGCTGGGGGAGGGCAACCTGGTGGACGTGGACCCCCTCTTCGATGCCGAGCTGGGCATCCCGTGGTTGTCGCCGGCCTCCCCCTGCATCGACGCCGGCACGCCGAACAGCCTGTGGCAGGACGCCGAGGACCCGGAGAGCCCCGGCTTCGCCTTGTGGCCCAGCCAGGGCACCCGGCGCAACGACATGGGCTTCACCGGCGGGCCGCGGGCCGCCGTCTTCGACACGGCCTGCGTGGCCCTGCCGCGCTGGGAGCCACGCACCCAGCCCCAGCCCTTCACCCTGGGGGTGCCCTGGCCC